>NZ_DICD01000008.1:293458-293790 GCF_002415245.1 Pantoea sp. UBA5035
GCCGATCTGCAGCGACAAATCCTTCACCGCCGCTTTGCCGGCGAAGTGCTTACTGACGCCGTTAAAGTGAATCATGGGTTCTCTCCAGCAGGGAAATCAGCAGGCGGAACAGCGCGTCAATCACTACCGCCAGCGCAATCACCGGGATCACCCCCAGCAGCACCAAATCGAGCGCGCTGCTGAGCAGTCCCTGAAAAATAATGGCGCCGAAGCCGCCTGCGCCGATCAGCGCGGCGATTACCGCCATGCCGAGCGTCTGCACCACCACCACGCGCAGCCCGGCGAGCCAGACCGGCAGCGCCAGCGGCACGTCGACGGCGAAAAAGCGCTGC
>NZ_DICD01000005.1:0-5939 GCF_002415245.1 Pantoea sp. UBA5035
TGTTGGTGGCCGGGCAACCGCCCGCATTATGGGCGTTGGTCTAAACACGATTTTACGTCACTTAAAAAACTCAGGCCGCAGTCGGTAACCTCGTGCATACAGCCGGGCAGTGACGTCATCTTCTGCGCGGAAATGGACGAACAGTTGGGCTACGTCGGGGCTAAATCGCGCCAGCGCTGGCTGTTTTACGCGTATGACAGGCTCCGGAAGACGGTTGTTGCGCACGTATTCGGTGAACGCACTATGGCGACGCTGGGTCGTCTTATGAGCCTGCTGTTACCCTTTGACGTGGTGATATGGATGACGGATGGCTGGCCGCTGTATGAATCCCGCCTGAAGGGAAAGCTGCACGTAATCAGCAAGCGATATACGCAGCGAATTGAGCGGCATAACCTGAATCTGAGGCAGCACCTGGCACGGCTGGGACGGAAGCCGCTGTCGTTCTCAAAATCGGTGGAGCTGCATGACAAAGTCATCGGGCATTATCTGAACATAAAACACTATCAATAAGTTGGAGTCATTACCCGCGCGTCGAAAAGATTAAACAGGCGATGCGCAACGGCGAACTACAGATGGACGCCGATAAAATCGCCGACGCGCTGCTGCGAAATATCCTTGAAGAGGGGTGACAGAGGCGCTCATGGAGAGTTTACAGGCCGCCTTAACCAGGCTGCAGGAAACGCTCAGTGAACTGGATGGCGTGCTGGCCGAAGAGATCAAACAGCTCAGCGGCGCGACTATCCATCCGGTTTCCCTTCAGCACCTTTCCGATATGAAAAGCCGCCTGCTGGCGACTGTCGCCTGGCATGACGAACAGCGGAAACAGCAGGAAGATCGTCTGCAGCTGTTTGCCCCCTATCAGCCGCAGCCTGCGCTGGCCGCACAGTGGAGCGTCATGCTGCCGATGATTAAACGGGCCAGCGAAATGAACCAGCAAACCCGCCAGCTGCTGGAGATGCATCTGCAGCGAGCGCGCCATTTAACCCGCGCGATAGATAAAACGGCGGCGGCCCCCGGGCTTTATACTGCTGGCGGGCAATCGGACTCTAACGGCTCGACGCGCGCTTACGATATTACTATCTAGCCGCCCTGGGGTGGCGGTCTTTACCCTCCTTTCCCGCTGTGCGATGGCGGTCTTTAACGCCCCTTTCCCGCTGTGCGATGGCGGTCTTTAACGCCCCTTTCCCGCTGTGCGATGCCAATACTTAATGCGCTTTCTGCCATGCGATGGCGGTCTTTATCCCCCTTTCCCGCTGTGCGATGGCAATACTTAATGCCCCTTCCGCCGTGCGATGGTGAGCTTTAACGCCCCTTTTTCGTTAGCGGGGGCTCTCCTGCTCCGCCATGCGATAACCGGCTGACGCCACGAAATAGCTCTTCGCGGCCTCATGGCGCTCCTGATGCTACCGCCCGCTGGCCGCTTCAGCGGCGCTAAACGCTTTGCCGCCTGCACGCCCGCGAAATTGGTCCTACCAAAACCTGTTGTTTGTGACAAATCTTCCAGCCTCAAATGAAAGTTTTAGCGAAAGATTGCATTCATCCCCGCACCAGATAAACAATTCTTTAACATTTACGCGCTTTTTGGTCTGACCAGCCTTGCGGCTGCGTGCTGTCTGACTGCGGCGCTCCCCGACCGCTGCCGTTTACAGGCAGGCACTCTTCTGGAGAATCAGGATCATGCAAAACTGGCAGCAACTTTACGATCCGCTCGATAATATCTGGCTGTCGAGCCTGATTGCGGCGCTTCCCATTCTCTTTTTCTTTTTCGCGCTGACGCGGCTGCGGATGAAAGGCTATCTCGCCGGCACCATCACGGTGCTGATCGCGCTGGCGGTGGCGCTGCTGTTCTACCGTATGCCGATCGACCAGGCGCTCGCCTCCGCCGTTTACGGTTTCTTCTACGGTCTGTGGCCTATCGCCTGGATTATCGTCGCCGCGGTGTTCGTGTATAAAATTACGGTGAAAACCGGCCAGTTTGGCATCATTCGCAACTCCATTTTGTCGATTACCGAAGATCAACGCCTGCAGATGTTGATCGTCGGCTTCGCCTTCGGATCCTTTCTGGAAGGCGCCGCCGGCTTCGGCGCGCCGGTGGCGATCACCGCCGCGCTGCTGGTCGGTTTGGGCTTTAAGCCAGTCTACGCCGCCGGGCTTTGCCTGATTGTGAACACCGCGCCGGTCGCCTTCGGCGCGATGGGCATTCCGATTATCGTCGCCGGCCAGGTCACCGGCGTGGATGCAATGGCGATCAGCCAGATGGCGGGGCGCCAGTTGCCGTTCCTGACCATGATCGTGCTGTTCTGGGTCATGGCGATCATGGATGGCTGGCGCGGGGTGAAAGAGACCTGGCCTGCAGTGGTGGTCTCCGGCGGCTCTTTCGCTATCGCCCAGTACCTGACCTCCAACTTCCTCGGCCCGGAGCTGCCGGACGTGATCTCCGCACTGGTCTCCCTGCTCTGCCTGACGCTGTTCCTGCGCGTCTGGAAGCCGGCGCGCATTTTCCGCTTTGCTGGCGAGGAGGAAAGCGGCGAACCGCAGCGCGTCGAGCGCTACAGCGCGGCGCAGGTGATGCGCGCCTGGATGCCGTTCCTGTTTTTGACGCTGACCGTCACCCTGTGGAGCATTCCGCCGTTTAAGGCGCTGTTCGCACCCGGCGGCGCGCTGTATGACTGGGTCTTCTCTTTCGCCGTGCCGTTCCTGCATCAGCAAGTGATCAAGATGCCGCCGGTGGTCGCCACCGCCACGCCTTACGCCGCTATCTACAAGCTCGACTGGTTCTCTGCCACCGGCACGGCAATTTTTATCGCTGCGCTGCTGTCGGTGATCTGGCTGCGCATGCGCCCCGCGCAGGCGATAAGCGCCTTTGGCGAAACCCTGCGCGAGCTGGCGCTGCCGATTTACTCCATCGGCGCGGTGCTGGCGTTCGCCTTTATCTCCAACTATTCGGGCCTCTCTACCACGCTGGCGCTGGCACTGGCCCATACCGGCAACGCCTTCACCTTCTTTTCACCGTTTCTCGGCTGGCTGGGCGTATTCCTCACCGGCTCCGATACCTCCTCTAACGCGCTGTTCGCCGCCCTGCAGGCGACCACCGCGCAGCAGATCGGCGTGCCGGAGGTGCTGCTGGTCGCCGCCAACACCACCGGCGGCGTTACCGGCAAAATGATTTCACCGCAGTCGATCGCTATCGCCTGCGCCGCGGTGGGGCTGGTCGGCAAAGAGGCCGACCTGTTCCGCTTTACCGTTAAGCACAGCCTGATTTTCACCTGCATCGTGGGGATTATCACTTCGCTGCAGGCCTGGGTTTTCCCGTGGATGATCCCGTAATGCATGAAGAACAACGCCTGGCGGAGAGCCTGGCGCAACGCCTGAGGGCTTTTATTGACGAGCAGCGGCTGCAGCCGGGCGAACGGCTGCCGGCGGAGCGCCAGCTGGCGCAGCAGCTGACAGCCTCCCGTTCGTCGCTGCGCGAGGCGCTGCAGAGACTGATCAGCGAAGGGGTACTGATCAGCCGGCGCGGGGGCGGCAACTTTATTGCCGAACGCCCGGCGGACTGGTCGGCGTCGCGGCTGGTGATGCCGCTCAGCACCCTGCTGGCGGACGACCCCGGTTACCGCTACGACGTGCTGGAAGCGCGCATCGCCATTGAATCCAGCACGGCGTGGCACGCCGCGCGCCGCGCCACGCCGGAAGACAAAGCGCATATCGAGCGCTGCTATCAGATGATGCTGCAGGTCAGCGATCGCGACGATCCCGACCTGGCTGCCCACTCCGACGTGCGCTTTCATCTGGCGATCGCCGAGGCCGCCCACAACCTGGTGCTGCTGCAGGCGATGCGCGGTCTGTTCGATCTGCTGCAGTCGTCGGTGATGCAGAGCCGTCAGCGGATGTACACCGCGCCGGAGATTTTCCAGCAGCTGGCGGTGCAGCATCAGGCGATCTGTCAGGCGATTATCGCCGGCGATGCCGAACGGGCGCGCAGCGTCACTATCCACCACCTTGAATTTGTTGACGCCACCATGCGCAACCTGCATGAGGAAGAGGCGCGACGGGCGCGCAGTATGCGCATTCCGGACAGTAAAGCGTAAGCGAGGACTACCGTGATTATCTCATCAGCAAAAGATTACCGAGCCGCAGCGAAAGCCAAAGTGCCGCCGTTTCTGTTTCACTACGCCGACGGCGGCGCTTATGACGAGTACACCCTGAAACGCAACAGCGACGATCTGGCGCAAATCGCGCTGCGCCAGCGCATTCTGCGCAATATGTCCTCGCTGAGCCTGGAAACGCAGCTGTTCGGCGAGACGCTATCGATGCCGGTGGCGCTGGCGCCCGTCGGCCTGTGCGGCATGTATGCGCGTCGGGGCGAGGTACAGGCGGCGCGCGCGGCGGATAAAAAGGGCATTCCTTTTACGCTCTCCACCGTGTCGCTCTGCCCGATTGAAGAGGTCGCCCCGGCGATGCAGCGCCCGATGTGGTTCCAGCTCTATGTGCTGCGCGATCGCGGCTTTATGCGCAACGTGCTGGAGCGGGCGCAGGCGGCGGGCTGCTCGACGCTGGTGTTTACCGTCGATATGCCGGTGCCGGGCGCGCGCTATCGCGATGCGCACTCCGGTATGAGCGGCCCGAACGCGGCGATGCGCCGCTATCTGCAATCGGCGCTCTATCCGCAATGGGCCTGGGATGTCGGCATTCATGGCCGCCCGCACGATCTTGGCAATATCTCCGCCTACCGCGGCGAGCCGACCCACCTGGAGGATTACATTGGCTGGCTGGGCAATAACTTTGACCCTTCGATCTCGTGGAGCGACCTGGAGTGGATCCGCGATTTCTGGAAGGGGCCGATGATCATCAAAGGCATCCTTGACCCGGAGGATGCGTGCGACGCGGTACGTTTCGGCGCGGACGGTATCGTGGTATCGAACCATGGCGGCCGCCAGCTGGACGGCGTACTCTCCTCGGCGCGCGCGCTGCCCGCCATCGCCGACGCAGTAAAGGGCGAACTGGCGATCCTGGCGGACGGCGGCGTACGCAGCGGGCTGGATGTGGTGCGCATGATCGCGCTGGGCGCGGATACCGTGCTGCTGGGCCGCGCGTTTCTCTATGCGCTGGCGGCGGCGGGCGAGGCGGGCGTCAGCAATCTGCTGAACCTGTTTGAAAAAGAGATACGCGTGGCGATGACGCTGACCGGCGCGCGCTCGATCGCGGAAATTACCCGCGATTCGCTGGTGCAGGCGGCGGCGCCGATGGAGCCTGACGCGCTGGCGAAGGCGGTAGCCAACGACTAAGGCGCGGCCATAAAAACAGAAAACCCGGCGGAGAGGCCGGGTTTTTTATCTTATCTGCTCACGCCTGAGGCTCAGAACTGTTCCCAGCCCCCCTGTGAGGCGGTCGCCGCGGCCGGCGTCGGCGTCAGCACGCGCGGACGCGGCGCGCTGACCGCCGGACTGCGCTCAAAGCCGCGCTGCGCGGTTTTAAACACGGCCACCGTCTGTTCCAGCTGTCGCGCCTGATCTTCCAGCGACGAGGCGGCAGCGGAGGACTCTTCAACCAGCGCGGCGTTCTGCTGCGTGGTGGTATCCATCTCGGTCATCGCCTGGCCGATCTGCAGGATGCCGCGGCTCTGCTCTTCGGAGGCGCTGGCGATCTTGTTCATGATGCCGCTCACCTGAGAGACGGAGCGCACGATGTCATCCATCGCCTGCCCGGCGCTGCTGACCAGCCGCGAGCCATTATCGACCTTCTGCCCCGCTTCATTGATCAGCGTTTCAATTTCGCGTGCCGCCGTGGCGCTGCGCTGTGCCAGACTGCGCACTTCGCCTGCCACCACCGCAAAGCCGCGGCCCTGCTCGCCGGCGCGCGCTGCTTCCACCGCCGCGTTCAGCGCCAGAATGTTGGTCTGGAAAGCAATACCGTTGATCAGGTGATGCTGCCAACTTACT
>NZ_DICD01000017.1:0-183390 GCF_002415245.1 Pantoea sp. UBA5035
CGACGACGCGCGTGCCGGCTGGCGGATAGCGCGTCGCCGCGACCAGCGCGCGCGCCTGCTCGGCAGTATCGATCATCGGCACCAGCAGCGTACGCGCGCCGATATCCAGCACCTGTTTAATCAACGCCTGCTGAAATTCCACCGGCCGGATCACTGGCTGGCTGCGGTAGGGCGCGATTGCCTGTAACTGATGATAGAGATCCTGAAGCGTATTTGGCGCATGCTCGCCGTCGATCAGCAGCCAGTCATAGCCGCTGGTGGCGGCGATCTCTGCCAGATAGGAGGAGGTGCTGCTTAACCAGAGTCCAAGCTGGGTTTCGCCGCGTGCCAGACCGGCTTTAAACGGATTATGTAAGGGATCCTGCATGGTGCCTCCAGAGTTAATGTTTAGCCTGCGATGCCAGCGCAACGCGAGAGTCGGGGTTCAGGGCGAAAATCATCAGCGCGCCTGCGGCAGCGATAGCGGCGAGCACCAGCAGACCGGCGCTGCCGCTGTTGAACAGCGATTCGGCATTGACGCGGATCAGCGGCGCGAGAAAGCCGCCTGCCGCGCCGAACAGATTGACGAAACCGATGCCTGCCGCCAGCGCGCTGCCGGAAAGCAGCTGCGTCGGCATGGTCCAGAAGACCGGCTGTACGGCAATAAAACCAACAGCAGCCACGCTCAGCGCTACGATAGCCAGCACCGGCGAAACCAGCCCGGAAACGCCGATACCTGTGGCGGCGGCCAACAGCGTCACCGCCGCGATAAGACGACGCTCGCCGCTGCGATCGGCGTAGCGCGGGATCAGCCAGGTGCCGAACAGCGCTGCGACCCACGGGATAGCGGCCACCACGGAGGCGATAAAGCCCACTTTGGTACCCAGCAGCGCAGCGACCTGCGAGGGTAAAAAGAAGATCAGGCCATAGACCGCAATTTGAATGGTCATGTAGATCAGCGCCAGATGCCAGACGCGCCCCTGGCGCAGGGCGTCGCGCAGCCGCGCAGTGGGCTTTTGCCGCTCCTCGCTCTCCAGCTGCTGCTGGAGCGCCGTTTTCTCTTCAGGGCTCAGGAAACGCGCCTGTGCCGGGCTGTTGTCGAGTCAGGCGAAGGTAAACAGCCCGGCGGCGACCGCCATCAGCCCCTCGATCATAAACATCCAGAACCAGCCCGGATGGCCGAGAAAACCGTGCATCTCCAGCAGCGCGCCGGAAAGCGGCGAGCCGAAGGTCAGCGCCAGCGGCGCGCCCATATAAAACAGGCCCATTACGCTGGCGCGCTGCTGCTGCGGAAACCACTGCGAGGTGAGATAGATCATGCCGGGGAAAAAGCCCGCTTCGGCCGCGCCAAGCAGGGTACGCACCAGCAGGAATTTCGCTTCGCTGTCGGCCAGCGCCATCGCCGCGGAGAGCACGCCCCAGAGCAGCGTAGTGCCGCCAATCCAGCTGCGCGCGCCGAAGCGGCGCATCAACAGGTTGGCGGGCACGCCGAACAGCGCATAGACCACAAAGAAGATGCCTGCGCCCAGCGCATAAGCCTCGTTGCTCAGTCCCGTATCGAGCTGGTACGCCTCTTTGGCGAAGCCGATATTGGCGCGGTCCAGAAACGCCAGCACGTAAAGCATCAGCATAAAAGGAATTAACCGGGCGCGGTTTTTCCGCACCGCCTGTTGCACAAGGCTGTTCATCATCGCGATCCTCGTAGCAGGGTCAGGCTGCCGCGCAGCCTGCGCACTTAGTGGGTATAGGGACGTTTCAGGCCGTCGCGATTGAGCTCGACGCCGAAGCCGGGCTTGTCGAGCGCCGACTTGTGCAGACGGCCGCGCGTCGGCACCGGTTCGTCGATCAGCAGCGGATCGAACTGCGGGCGCAGCGTGCTGCAGTCCGGGCTGGTCATCAGAAACTCGCTGAACGGGCTGTTGGTAAAAGTGATCACCGCGTGATGCGAATAGACCGACGAGCCGTGCGGCACCACCAGCTGGCCGCGCGATTTCGCCAGCGCCGCCACTTCCACCAGCGTGGTGAGTCCGCCGCACCAGCCGACGTCCGGCTGCAGGATGTCGATGCCGGTATCGGCCAGGGTGCGGAACGAGCTCAGCGTGCCGTGATGCTCGCCGCTGGTGATCAGCATGCCTGGCGGCGCCTGGCGTTTCAGCTGCGCATAGCCTTCATACTGCTGCGGCGGCAAACACTCTTCCAGCCACTTAAGGTTGTAAGGCGCGCAGGCGTGCGCCAGTTTGGTCGCGAAGTTAACATCCTGGCTCATCCAGCAGTCGAGCATTAACCAGAAGTCGGGGCCGCAGGCTTCGCGATAGTGGGCGATACGCGCCGCCTCTTTGCGAATGCCTTCGTCGCCGTCGTGCGGCCCCCACTGCACCGCCATCTTGCCGCCGATAAAGCCCATCTCCTGCGCCAGATCGGGACGCGCGCCTGTCGCATAGAACTGCAGCTCATCACGTACTGCGCCGCCCAGCAGCTGATAGACCGGAAGTTGCGTCACCTTGCCGAAGAGATCCCACAGCGCCAGATCGACGCAGGAAAGGGTGTTCATCACCACGCCGCCGGAGCCGGAATAGAACATCGTCGCGTTCATCATCTGGTCATGAATCAGTTTGATATCGCTGACGCAGCGCCCCTCGATAAAGCGGTTCAGATGTTTTTCCACAATAAAGCAGCCCATCTCGCCGCCGGTAGAGATAGCGAAGCCGGTCTGGCCATTGTCCGCCTCGACCTCTACCACCAGCGTGCCGAGCACGTTGATGCCGAACGACTGGCGCGACTGCTCATAGGCTTTGTATTTGCTCATTGGCGTAGCGATATGATCGTCGATCCAGTGGCCGCCAGCCTGATCGTGATAGTCGGCGCCCGCAGCCGCTTTCTCTGCGGTGGCGCCACCGGTAAACCAGGCGCGGACGGTTTTGATTTTTGGCAAGGTCATAGCATTCTCCAGATTAAGAAGCGAAAGATTCCGCCGGGCTGCGCCAGCCCAGGGCGTAAGAGATATCGCGTGCGCAGGCCAGCGCCCGGCCTGCGAGATAGTCGCGGTTGTCGTCGTCGATTTGCAGTCGCGTGCCGACCAGCGAGATCGCGGCGACTAACTGACGGCGGGCATCGAAAATCGGCGCCGCGACGCAGCGCACGTCGGGATAATCTTCCCCGTTATCGAAGCTCCAGCCCTGACGCCGGATATGCGCCAGCTCGGCGAGCAACGCTTCTGCGCTGCGAATCGAGGTCGGCGTGACGGCGACAAAGCGCAGCTGGCTAATGATGTGCGCCTGCTCTTCGGCGGGCTGCCAGGCGAGCAGGCATTTACCGATACCGGAGCGGTGCAGCGACAGGCTTTTGCCCTCATGGGAGCGCACGCTGATAGTGGCGGGGGACTCGAGCTTCAGGATGTAGCAGGCATGTCCGCCGTCGATGATGCCGAGGTGACAGAGCAGATTGCTCTCCTGCATCAGCCGCGTCAGGCGCGGACGAGCGATTTCTCGGATATCCATCTTCTCCAGCGCATGCCCGGCAAACTCCACCAGCCGTGTCCACAGGCGGTAGTGATCGTTGCGATCGACGGTGATCAGGCGCTGCTTCTTCAGCTCGGCCAGCAGCAGATAGGCGCTGCTCTTTGGCAGATTCAGGCCGTCGATAATCTCGGCTGCGCTGCACGGGCCGTGCTGGGCGATAAAGTTCAGGATAGCGATGCCGCGCGTCAGTGCGGGTACAGGTGTTATTTCCAGCATGCTGGACTCCAGTCTGATTATCTGGAGGCAGTGTTGGTAAATCAGCGATCGGGAAACGTGAGCAGCTTCAAAGAAGCCAGGTCAGGACAGGGTGGTTGCACGCGCGACGCGCAGAGTGTGAGATGCGCCGCGCTGGCAGTACAGCGGGCTGGACTCAGCGCGACGCCCGCGCCAGCAGCCGACCAATCTGTCGCACGCCCGCCTTAAGCTGCGCGGCGCTGGTGTTGCCGTAGCCCAGCACCAGTCCGCGCAGCGGCGTCTCCTCCGCGCAGTAGCTGGAGAGCGCGGCGGGCGCGTAGCCCGCCTGCCACAGCTGCGCCGCCAGCGCGACGTCGTCGATCTCGTCCGCCAGCCGCAGCACCAGATGCATGCCGCACTCGCCGCCCAGCAGCGGAACCTGCTCGCCCAGCGTCTCCTGCAGCGCCTGCCGCAGCGTCTGCTGCCGCTGCCGGTAAAGCCGACGCATCTTGCTGAGATGCCGCGTGAAGTCGCCGCTGGCGATAAAGGCGGCCAGCGCCTGCTGCTCAAGGCGATTGCCGCCGCGCAGCAGCTCGTGCAGCGCCGGGCGCAGCGGCGTCGCCAGCGTCGCAGGCAGTACCATAAAACCCAGCCGTAGCGCCGGAAACAGCGTCTTGCTGAACGATCCGATATAGATAACCGGCGCGCCGGGCGTCATGCCCTGCATCGCGCCGATCGGCTCGCCGACGTAGCGAAAATCGCCGTCGTAGTCATCCTCGATGATCCACGCCTGATGCGCCTGCGCCTGGGCGAGCAGCGCCAGCCTGCGTGCCGCGCTCATTACCGCGCCGGTCGGGTACTGGTGGGTCGGCGAGCAAAAGACCAGGCGCGGCGGAGCGCTCTGCCACAGCCGATCGTCGGGCGCTAAGCCTTGCTCGTCCACCGTCACCGCCTGCACGCGCAGGTTGCCGGCGAGCATGGCCGCTTTCGCGCCGCGATAGCCGGGATCTTCTACCCAGCCGGTATCGCCAGGGTTGCTGAGCAGGGTGACGCAGAGCGACAGCGCCTGCTGCGCCCCCTCGGTGATCACGATCTGCTGCGGCCGGCAGCGCACGCCGCGCGTCAGGCTGAGATGCTGCGCCAGCGCTTCGCGCAGCGCCATCTCGCCCAGCGGATCGCCATAGCCCAGCAGCCGCTGCGGCGTGTCGTTCAGCACGCGGTTAAGGGCGCGTCGCCACGCGGCGAAGGGAAAGTGCGTCAGCGCGGGCACCCCGGCGCGCAGCGGCATCTCTTCGCTGCTGTAGCGATGGCCGGAGCGCAGCATCGCCACGCGCTCGGCCACCGGCGCCTGACTGCCGACGTCGACAGCGGCCTGCGCGGGCAGCGCAATCGGGCTGACGCGGCTGCCCTGGCGATCGCTAATCAGGTAGCCTTCCGCCTGCAGCTGCGTCCAGGCGTTAATCACCGTATTGCGCGACACCTGTAGATCCTGCGCCAGCTGGCGCGTCGCGGGCAGGCGCGTGCCCGCCGGAAGCTGGCCCGCGAGAATAGCGCGCTTTACGCGCTGGCAGAGTTGCTGCTGCAGGGTTTCGCCGCCGCGCAGCGCGAGCGGGGCGGAGAGCAGCTGGACGGGCGAGGTCGAACGGGCGTCGGGCATGCGTGGATCCATCATTCTTTTAGGCTGTGGAGCTTTTTAGCCTACCAGAAAAGCGGCACGCTCAGGTGACCACAACAAGGAGATGCTATGTCGCACACCACCAATGAATATGGCCAGCCGGTCGGCCAGCCGTTAACGGACTGGCAGCCGCGTCCGCTGCCGCAGCGCGAAACGCTGGAGGGCCGCTACTGTCGTCTTGAGCCGTTAAGCGTGGCGCAGCACGGCGACGCGCTGCGCGCCGCCTATGAACAGGCGCAGGATGGCCGCGACTGGACCTATCTGTTCGCCGGTCCCTTTGCCGACGAGGCGGAATGGCTCCGCTATGCGCAGCAGATGGAAAGCAGCCGCGATCCGCTGCACTTCGCGGTGATCGATCTTGAGAGCGGGCGGGCGGTAGGCACGCTGGCGCTGATGCGCATCGCGCCGGAGCACGGCGTAATCGAAGTCGGGCACGTCGCCTTTTCGCCGCTGCTGAAGCGCACGCGCCAGGCGACCGAGGCGCACTTTCTGCTGATGCGCTACGCCTTCGAACAGCTCGGCTACCGCCGCTACGAGTGGAAATGCGACAGCCTGAACGCGCCTTCGCGCCGCGCCGCCGCCCGGCTCGGTTTTCAGTATGAGGGGGCGTTCCGTCAGGCGATCGTCTATCGCGGTCGCACGCGCGATACCCACTGGTTCTCCATCATCGACAGCGAATGGCCGCAGGTGAAGCAGGGCTTCACGCGCTGGCTGGCGGCGGATAATTTCGGGGCCGACGGGCAGCAGCGCGAAACGCTGGAGGCGCTGCGCCAGCGCCCCTGAGCTAGCTCTGCGGCACGATGCGGATATCCACCATGCCGATGCCCAGCCGACGCGGATCCTGGCCGGTAATATTGCCCACATTGCTCTGCTGCGGCTCCGGCGGCGCGATGGTCAGCGTATGCTCGCCTGCCGGATTGGTGAAGTGCAGTGTCGTGGTGGAGAGATCCTCGCCCAGCGTCAGCAGCTGCTCGCGATCGCCGACGCGCACCGGAATCGGGCGGTGCGCGTTGGGGCCAAAGGCGCGCGCGGTGATCACCAGGTCAAAGCGCGCGGGCAGCGGATCGACATATTCAATCTTAACCTCCGGCGCCAGGTTGGCGTTGGACCAGCGGCCCCAGTTTTCCCAGCGCGAGATGCCGCTGAACCGCTTCACGCTGGCCGGCGCGCCCGGCACCGCGAACAGAAAGCGGTCGGCGTCGTAGCGAATATCGTTATCTTCAACGCGCAGCAGCGACTCATTACGCTGGTAGTTCGCCGTGCTTAGCGCCGTCTGTGGAAACTGCGCCTGGCCTTTCCACTGCGCTTTGTCGATGCGCATGACGTTCGGCTGGCCGCCAAGCTGCCCCATCGCCACGCAGAAGTCGGTGGAGAGCGCCAGCTCAGGCTTCCACAGCCGCGCCATACGGAAGCAGCGATCGACCCAGACAAACTTCTCGCTGGCGGTGAAGTCCGCCAGCTGATAGCGCAGCGGCGCGGCATATTCCCCTTCCGGCAGCGGCTCGACGTGGTTCTCGGCGACGCGGAACAGGATCGGCAGCCGGAACGTCGCGCCGGAAAAGCTGAAGCTGTTTTTCGCCGTATCGATAACGAAACGATCGAGCTTTTTCGGGAAGTTCCACAGCTGAATGATATCTGCCTTCCAGCGGCTGATATGGCTCTGAAAATCGGTAAGCTGGCCCGCCAGCGTCGCGCCCGCGAGGCTGCTGCGGCCGAGACCGATCGCCTTATCGCCGCCAAGGATATCAAGCACTGTCGCGCCGTTATCCAGCGTGCTGCGCGGCCGATCGATCACCTCGGCCTGCGGCCGATCGCCGCGGATCACCATAAAGAGATCGCGGCGCGGCTGCTTGATCAAATACTGATGGGCGGTGTTGTTCATCGCCAGATGATCCGAGGTCACCACGATCACGGTGTTTTTAAAGTAAGGGGACGCCTTGATGCGGGCGATCAGCCGCGCCACATGCTCCTGCGAACAGGCCACCGCGCTGAACGACTGGTTGGGCTTGCCCTCGTAGCTGTAGCTTTTGCGCTGGCAGCTGCGCGACACGAAGCCGTCGGGATGGTGCGTATCCACGGTCAGCGCGAACAGGGCGAAGCGTTTCTGCTGGCGCGACAGCGCCTCATACTTCTCGAACACCTCATCCATCACCGTATCATCGTAGTAGCCCCAGTTGTTACGGTAGGCGGGATCGGCGACGCGATCTTTCAGCTCCTGTGAGCCCACCATATTAGCGGCATCGAAACCGTGCGATTTCAAAAAGATATCTTTACCGGCAAAGCGCAGATCCGCGCCCTGAATAAACCAGTTCTCATAGCCGGAATTTTTCAGAATATCGCCGAGGCAGACGTTTTGCGGGTAAAAGCTGGAGAGCGCGGCGGAGGCGTTGCCGTCGAAGGGCGCGAACAGCGGAATGCCGCACTGCGAGGCGACCATGCCCGCAATGGTGTAGTCGGTGCCGGGCAGCTGCACGGTGTCGCTGAAATCCAGGCTCTGCGCCTTTTGCTGGCTCAATTCCGGCGTCAGACCGGGGAAAACCTGCTCGTCGAAGTAGGTGCGCTCCAGGCTTTCGCCGTAGATATAGACCAGATTGAGCTGCGGGTTGTTGATGACCTTCTGCGGCACCTTGTAGTAGCTGTCGAAGTCGGAGTCCGCCAGCCGGGTGTGCGAGGCGACCAGGCTGGCGACCTGACGAAACGCGGGCGTGGTCTGTACCGAGCCGGCGGCGCAGGCCACCGCCAGCAGACTCCAGCCGAGATGGTGCGGTCGCTCGTGGCGGCGTAGCAGCCAGCTCAGCAGGCAGATCAGCAAAAAGAGCAGCAGCAGCAGCCCGATGGCGGGCACCACATATTTACTGACGCCCGCGCCGGTAAGGCTGTTGGTCAGGGTATAGAGCACCGCGTCGTTGATGCCGTCGCCGGTGAAGTAGTTGCTGGCGAAGAGCGTGGCGTTGAGCAGGACGAACAGCACCAGCAGAAGCAGCACAAAGGAAAACCAGAGCTTATGGCGACCGGCTTTCCACGAGTAAACGGCAATGGCCGCCAGGAACAGCGCCACTGAAACACATTCGGACAACGTCAAATCCTCTCTTGAAGTGAATGAGCGCTTCCTGCGCAGCCCGCGATGAGCATAGACAGACTGGCGTCAATCTATAATGGCTGTCATAGCGCTGCAACATATGCCGTCCGAATTGTGCAGTGGGTAATCTTTCAGAGAGAAAAGCAGGCGACGGCCGCGCTGGCCGTCGCTGATAGCGGAGAAAAACGGGGGGAAATCAAAGCCGACCGGTAAGGTATTGCGCTTCGCCCTCGGCAAAGCTCCAGTCGCCTTTGTCGTTGGTAATAAAGCTGATCATCAGATCCTGCCCCTGCACGCCGCAGCTTTCGCGCAGCTCGCGCGCCAGCTCCGCCATAAAGCGCTGTTTCTGTTCGGCGCTGCGCGGGCTGGTATAGACGCGCACCATCACCAGGTTATCGCTGCGGCTAAAGCCGAGGCCGGTATCCTGGAAAACCATCTGGTAAGCCTTGTTTTCGTGAACAATCTGATAGCGGTCGCGTTCCGGCACCTGAAAGGCGGTCAGCACCGCGCGGTGCGCCGCGTCCAGCAGCGTGCGCAGTTCAGATTCGGAACGTCCCTGGATCACGTCGAATTGCAGTAGCGGCATCTGTTTCTCCTGTTGAGGGCGTCATTTAGGTATGCTGTACGTTGGCTGACAGGGAACTGATGCGGATAAGATGGCCCGCATACTGGCGCTGTCAGCGCACTGCTATGACGGTTATCCTGACCTTTTAAGCGGGAAAGAAAAAGCGCCTCTGCTGAATTGATTATTCAATATAGTGAACAATTCATGATGAAAGAGATAAAAACGGACGCGCTCTGGACCCATCTGCACTGGCTGCTGGTGCTGGCGGAGCAGGGCAGCTTTACCCGTGCGGCGGAGCGGCTCGAGGTGAGCAAAGCGGCGATGAGTCAGAAAATTAAAGAGCTGGAGCAGGCGGCGGGCACGGCGCTGGTGCAGCGCACTACCCGCAGCGTCCGGCTGACGGCGGCGGGCGAAAAGCTGGTGGAGGAGCTGCGCGACCCTTTTGCGCGAATCGAGCAGAGTTTCTTCGGCGTGCGCGACGCCGCCGGACCGGTGCGCGGGCTGGTGAGAGTCACCGCGCCGGTGGCGTTCGCGCGCCAGCAGCTGGTGCCGATCGTTGGGGATTTCCTGCGCGACTGGCCGCATATCCGGCTGCAGCTCGACGTGACGGATCGCCTCGTCTCGCTCAGCAGCGAAGGGTTCGATCTGGCGATTCGCCACAGCAGCGCGCTGCCGGAGACCCACGTCGCGCTGCCGCTGTGCGAAACGCGCACGCTGCTGGTGGCTTCGCCGGACTATCTGGCGGCGCACGGCGCGCCGCAGACGCCGCATCAGCTGGCGCAGCACAACTGCTTATACTATCCGCGCGGCGTGGAAACCCCGCGCTGGACCTTTGTCGACGCGGCGCAGGAACGGGTGCAGGTGAGCGTGCAGGGCAGTTTCGCCACCAACAACAGCGAGTCGATACGCGATGCGGCGCTACAGGGGCTGGGCATCGCCATGCTGCCGGACTTCAGCGCCCGCGAGGCGCTCGCCCGCGGCGCGCTGCGGCAGGTGCTGCCGCGCTGGCGAGCCGTGGAGGCCTTTGCGGAGACGCTCTGGATCGTCAGGCCGTACGCCGCGCAGGTGCCGCGCGCGGTCACGACCTTTACGCACTGGCTACGCGCGCGCTTTGTCGACGCCTGACGGCAGCGCCAGCGTCGGGCGCGTCGGCGTCTGCATCATTTCGCCCAGCAGGCTGGCGCGGTTATAGAGGCCGATACGCAGGTTAAAGTCGAGGTGCAGCCGCTCGTCGCCGCTCAGGCGGATAATGGGCGGCGGGGTTTGCGGCCGCTGACGAAACAGCACCGAACAGGCGAACGCGTCGCTGTTGCCGGCGTGCAGCTGCTGATAAAACCAGGCGTTGGCCTCTGCTTTGCGCAAGTGGAAATTGACGCGGCGATACTCTTTTACCGCCACCTGCTGCGCCAGCGACAGCACCGCCTGCGCCGGGTGGTGAATTTTCTGCACGATAAGCGGATAGTCGTCGCGCTTCTTCAAATCGTTAATATAGTTCTGCACGCCGAGATTTTTAACCGGCGCCAGCTGCTTCAGCCATTCGCGAATAAAGGCGTTGCCCGGCGCGGCGGCAATAAACCAGCCTTCGATAACCGGCGACAGGAAATTAAGCGTGCTGTTCTCGCGATAATAGCCAATAACGTCCATCGGCTTATCCTGCTGAACCTGGTGCACCCAGTCGAGCTTCTCAAATAACAGCGTGCCGCAGTCGATGCCGATGCCGCCGAAGCGGTGCAGCAGCTCCAGCCGGATAATTTCGCTTTTGTGCGCAGACGTCAGATCGGCGGAGATAAACGCCATCTCCGGCAGCCACTGCGCCAGCGTGCTCTGCGTCACCAGATGCAGCGTATGGTCGGGATTATCCTGACGCAGCTGATTGATATTCAGGCGCAGCGACGGCGGCAGCGGGTCGTCGAGCCAGACCATCCAGATGGTTTTCGGTATCGCCGCAGGCGCTTTTTCGGCGGAGAGGATCACCAGATTCTCCTCCTGGCTGGCATCATATTCCGGCGCGGAGAGGGCGCTGTGCTTTTTTTTCTGCCACAGCATTTGACTGCTGAAAGAGACGCGTTTCCAGCTGCGCCAGAGAGAGTGTGCAGGATGTTGACGGTATGGATTCATGAGGCACCTGTTATTGTGATTATTGCGGCGGAGGTTTCCCCGGTGAGGCGTAGCGCAGCGCGCGCATTCATCTCCTCACGACTGTGTATAAAATCTCTTCATCAGTTTAATAAAGCATTATTTATATGCGCGCTACGACTTTTGCTGAATTTCAGATAATCCGGAAAGCGGCGGGCGATATTGTTGATTATCACCTTATCGTCTGCCTTATATTTAAATAAGACGATCCCTCTCTTTATTTATCGCCGCGGCTAAAGATAATCCTGGTTTTTCTCTCTCCTCTGTAGAAATAACAGGGGATGACTGCTTGTTTCATCGCGCGTGGTGGTGATGGCGCTTGTTTAACCGTGCTGATGTATTGATCCGGGGATGGTGGCATAACCGCAGTTGTCTACGCTTAAGGAAGGCTTACTGAGAAAAGGAGTCGCTATGTCTGAACCCACCCGCGGATTACTGGCGGTCGATAAGCAGGGCAATCGCGTGCTGTTTCTCAATTCCGAGACCTTTGCCGTCGAGCGCGAGCTCAACGCTTTTCCGCCGCGTCCGCATGAGCTGCTGATGCTGCCAGCGTGGCAAAAAGCCTATGTGCCGATCTACGGCGACGGCGTCCACGGCGACAATCCGCATCCGGGCCACAAGGTGGCGGTAATCGATCTGGCGAAGCGCGAAATCAGCCGCTTTATCGATCTTTCGCCGCTGCGCGCGCCGCACAGCGGTCAGCTGGGACGCGACGGCAAGGTTTATCTCTGCTGCGAAAGCAGCGCGGCGGTGGCGGTGATCGATCCGGCGACCGACCGCGTGGAAAAAACTATTCCCGTTCCTTCGCATAACGCTCACCGCCTGACGCTTTCGCCCAGCGGCCGCAAGCTGTTTACCGAAAATGAAGAGGACGCCAGCATTACCGTGGTGGATCTGTGCGAAGCGGAAGGGCGGGTGATCGATACAATACTGCTGCCTGGCCCTATCGCCGGCATCGCGGCATCGCCGAAGCACCCCTATCTGGTGGCCAGCGCGGCGGATGCGCCTTATCTCTACGTTATCGACCGCCAGAGCCACCGCGTGCGCCAGCGGCTGGCGCTGCCGGGACATCAGCAACCCTGTCAGGTCGTGCGATTCAGCGCGAACGGCGAACGGCTGGTGGCGATAGGCGATCAGGAGCCGATCATCACGCTGTTCGACGATCTGCTTAATCCGCTGGGCGATATTCCGGTAGGCAACAAACCCATGGATGGCTGTTTTAGCCCCGATAACCAGCAGTTGCTGATCGCCAATGAAGGCGACGGCACCTTAAGCGTGGTCGATCTGGCGCAGAACCGCGTTATCGCCACGCCGCGCGTCGGCACCGGCTGCGAGGTGCTGAGCTTTTTCGATCTGGTCAGATAAAAGGGCGGTGATAGATCGCGGAGCTCCAGTGGCGGCTGCTGGCGTGTTTTTCCGCCTGCCAGCCGCGCTTGCGCAGTTCGCGCGCGATCATTTTATTCATCAGGCCATGGCCGAGCAGCAGCACCGTGCCCTGCTCCGACAGCGTAATGAGTCGATCGGCGGCGCGCGCGGCGCGTTCGCGCGCCCGCAGCAGCGACTCGCTTTCGCCTGCATAGCCGCACAGCCACAGCATGCGCAGCAGCGCCAGCCAGAGCGCAGCCGGCATTTCAAGGCGGCGCGAGGCGATCAGCGGAACCGAGATTTCGCTGAACAGCGCATCGACGTGGATCGGCTGCAGGCCGAGACGCGTCAGCGAAGAGCGGGCGCGCGGCAGCGGGCTGCAGACGATCACCGATGCCTGACGCGCGATGGTCAGGCTGCGATCGGGCGGCATGTCGCACACCGGCGCCATATCATACGCCTCGCACCAGTCGGCCAGCCCCTGGGCGCTCAGCCGACCGGCGGCGCGATGGTCGGGTTTGCCGTGTCGCATCAAGATAATGGTCATAGGACTCCTGCTTCGTTCTGCTCTAAGCCTAATGCAAAGCGGCGCAATGTTAAAACCTGACTTAACCTGACGAAACCGCCGAGGCTGTCATCCTTCCGTCATGTTGCCAGGCGATAACTCTGTGCGCTGCGCTTTAACAGGTTGCGGCCAGGTATTATTAAGGGAAAATGTTAAGTGCCAAATGACACTGATTGAATTCTGCGCAGTTAATTTATATTAATTTATTGTTTTATATAGATAAAATTGTTTTATGTCCTTGCGGGGCTGTATGATTTTTGACAGTTATGGCTAAATTTACTTGATTTATCTACGCGCGTAGATAAACTGGCCCTCAGTGATTACTCGCGGCGGACGATGCGAGAAAGGCCCAGTAGGTTTAGTCCTTTGCCTGCTTTAAACGACCGGTGCTTAACATCGGCAGAGCAGGCAAAGTCAGAGATTCCAACACCAGGGAATCCTTTACTGACCGCAATAAGGGTTAGCCAACCAGTACATCGCCACCCGGGGAGTTCTGATTGCTATCAAAGAACCGTCCCACGGAAGGGCGTTCACGATCACTGAAACAGGGAAATGGTATGACGGCACAACACTCCGTTGAGCGCGATTCCACGCGTTTGCACTCCGCCGCCGATGAGCGGCTGACCACCTCTTCCGGGCGCAAAGATTTCTGGCGCGCCACCTTATCCTGCTGGCTCGGCACGGCGATGGAGTATGCGGATTTCGCGCTCTATGGCCTGGCGGCGGGCATTATCTTCGGCGATGTTTTCTTCCCTCAGGCGACGCCTGCGATGGCGCTGCTCTCCAGCTTCGCCACCTGGTCGGTCGGGTTTATCGCGCGTCCTATCGGCGCGGTGCTGTTCGGCTGGATCGGCGATCGCAAAGGGCGAAAAACGGTCATGGTCATCACCATTATTCTGATGGGCGCTTCCACTACCTTGATCGGCCTGATCCCCAGCTACGCCGCTATCGGCGTCTGGGCGCCCGCCTGCCTGGTGCTGCTGCGGTTTACCCAGGGGCTGGGCGCCGGCGCGGAGCTCTCCGGCGGCACTGTGATGCTGGGCGAATATGCGCCGGTCGAGCGACGTGGGCTGGTCTCGTCGGTGATTGCTTTAGGCTCCAACAGCGGCACGCTGCTCGCCGCGCTGGTGTGGCTGGCGGTGGTGCAGATGGATCAAGAGAGCCTGCTGGCCTGGGGATGGCGCATTCCTTTCCTCAGCAGCGTGCTAATCGCCCTGGCGGCGCTCTGGATCCGTCGCCATCTGCGCGAAACCCCGGTGTTCGAGCGCAGAAAGCAGGAGCTGGAAGCGGAACGCGCCGCGACGCGCGACGCACAGCCGGTGGCGGACACGCGCGGATTCTGGACGCGCACGCGCGCTTTCTGGACGCTGGTCGGTCTGCGTATCGGCGAAAACGGCCCTTCCTATCTGGCGCAGGGCTTTATGGTCGGCTATGTGGCGAAGGTGCTGATGGTCGATAAATCCGTGCCGACCACGGCGGTCTTTATCGCCTCGGTGCTGGGCTTTGCGGTGATCCCGCTGGCGGGCTGGCTCTCGGATCGCTTCGGCCGCCGCATCACCTATCGCGGCTTTTGCCTGCTGCTGATGTTCTACGCCTGGCCTGCCTTTTATCTGCTCGACAGCCGCGAACCAGCCATCGTGATCCCGGTAATTGTGGTCGGTATGGCGCTGGCGTCGCTCGGCATCTACGGGGTACAGGCCGCGTGGGGCGTAGAGCTGTTCGGCGTCAAACATCGCTACACTAAAATGGCGGTAGCCAAAGAGCTGGGCTCGATTCTGTCGGGCGGCACCGCGCCGCTGCTGGCGGCGGCGATGCTTTCCTGGAGCGGTCACTGGTGGCCGATAGCGGTCTACTTCTCCGCCATGGCGGCTATCGGTTTCTTCACGACCTTTGTCGCGCCAGAGACGCGAGGGCGCGATCTCAATCTGCCGGAAGACGCCATCTAGTGCGGCGTCGCTTCCCGCACGCTAACGAGCAGGCCGTGATGATTCACGGCCTTTCGTGTTTACATCGGGAGCTAAAAGCTTGAAACAGCCGTCAGGCAAAGTCACACGCAGCGACGTGGCAAAAATGGCCGGCACATCGGTGGCGGTGGTCAGCTACGTCATCAACAACGGTCCGCGTCCGGTGGCGGAAAGCACGCGTCAGCGCGTGCTGGAGGCCATCCGGCTGACCGGCTATCGCCCCAACGGCGTGGCGCGCGCGCTGGCGTCGGGCAGCACCAAAACCTATGGGCTGATCGTGCCGAATATCGGCAATACTTTTGTCGCCTCTATGGCGCACGTTTTGCTGCAGGCCTCGCTGGATCATGGTCACGTGATGCTGCTCGGCGACGCGGGCGACGACCGTCAGCGCGAGCTGGAGCTGATCCATAGTCTGCTGAATCGTCAGGTCGACGGCCTGTTTTACAACAGCGTCGACCGCCATCCCTATATCGACGTGATTCAGGCCAGCGGCACCCCGTTTGTGATGCTGGATCGCGTTGAGCCGCAGCCCGGCGTCAGCATGCTGCGCGTCGATGAGCGTCAGGCGGCGTTTCAGGTCACCTCCCATTTGCTCAGTCACGGCTATCGGCAGGTCGGCATCATCAGCGGGCCGCTGGAGATGCTTAATGCGCAGGATCGTATTCAGGGCTGGCGCGATGCGATGGCGACGCACAGGGCGCCGGTCGATGAGGCGCTGATCTTTCCCGCCAGCTATACGCGGCAGGGTGGCTACGAAGCGGCGCAGCGCATGCTGGCCGGTCCCGGCGCGCCGCGCGCGCTGTTTGCCAGTAACGAAGGGCAGGCGATCGGCGCGATTCGCGCTTTCTCCGAGCGCAACATTCGCGTGCCGCAGGATGTGGCGCTGGTCTGTTTCAACGGCACCGATCAGTCCGCTTTCCATGTGCCGACCTTAACCACCGTGCGCCAGCCGCTGCGGGATATGGCGCGCTGCGCCATCGCCATGTTGCAAAACTGGGACGGCGAGGCGAAGCTGCACGAGTTTCCGCACTACCTTGAAATCGGCGAATCCTGCGGCTGTACGCCGCACATTAAAATCAACGCGACGACAACATGAAAAGAGTGATTATTGACTGCGATCCGGGCAACGGCATCCCCGGCGCCAATACCGACGATGGCCTGGCGCTCGCGCTGGCCCTTGCCTCGCCAGCGCTGTCGGTGGAGCTGATCACCACCGTCGCAGGCAATACGCCGAGCGACATCGGCGCGCAGGTCACGAAAGATCTGCTGACGCGCCTCGGCTCGGCCATTCCGGTGGTGCAGGGCGCCTCTCAGGCGCTGAAAGAGGATCATGCGCCCTGGCGCGCGGCGCTCGATAACCGCGTAGAGCAGCTCGATATGGTCAGGCTGTGGCAGGGCGTACGCGCGCCAAAGCCGATGGCGGCGGACGGCTACGACGCGGCCGAGGCTATCGGCAGGCTGATTTGCGACAACCCCGGCGAAATTACCCTGGTGGCGCTCGGCCCGCTGACCAACGTGGCCATGGCGCTGCAGCGCTATCCGGCGATGGCGGAAGCGGTGGCGGAGATGGTGGTGATGGGCGGCGTATTCGCGCTGGATGATTACATCAAAGATACCAATTTCGGTCTCGATCCCGAGGCGGCGCACCAGGTGCTGCACAGCGGCGCGGCTATCACGCTGGCGCCGATGGACGTGACCACGCAGACGCTGCTGACCCATCAGGATCTGTCGCGCATCACCGCCAGCGATCATCCGCTCTCCCACTTTGTGCGCGACACGCTGCGTCCGTGGATCGATTACTCTATCCGCACCCGCCATCTCCCGGGCAGCTGGATCCACGACGCGCTGGTGGTCGCCTGGCTGCTGAATCAGCGCGTGGCGAACGGCACCGACTACCGGGTGGATATCGAGCTGCGTCCGGGCGCGACGCGCGGCAAAAGCTGGCGCTACCGCACGCCGCTGCGCGTCGATGTCGGCATCCCTGTCGACAGCGGCGCGCTGGTCCATGTGCTGCACCACGTCGATAACGCGCTGCTGCTGGAGATTCTCGAACAGGCTCTGACGCAGCTTAAACGCTAACCCGCAGGGCAATAGCAGGGCGATTCGCCCAAAGTGACATGCGCCGACACCCTTAGTTACATCCTGACGTCAGGGATGCCAGCATTTGAACGCGCTCGCGTTTGGCAAAGTGCTATAAACAAAACGTTAACAATATCGTAACCGTCTCGGCGGTTACGCCTCTTTCTTTCGGACCTTTATCCGAATGGCACTGACAGGATACGTTTATGTTTAACTGGACCCCGAACCAGCGGAATGTGGCGTTTGCCAGCTTCGCCAGCTGGACGCTGGACGCGTTTGACTTTTTTATACTGGTGTTTGTTTTAAGCGACCTCGCGCAATACTTTCACGCCTCGGTGTCAGAGGTGTCGATGGCGATTATGCTGACGCTGGCTGTGCGCCCGATCGGCGCGCTGCTGTTTGGGCGGCTGGCGGAGAAATATGGCCGTCGGCCGATTCTGATGCTCAATATCGTGATGTTTTCCCTGTTTGAGCTGCTCTCCGCCTGGTCGCCGAGCTTCGGCGCCTTTCTCGGCTTTCGCATTATTTACGGCGTGGCGATGGGCGGCATCTGGGGCGTCGCCTCGTCGCTGGCGATGGAGACCATTCCCGACCGCTCGCGCGGGCTGATGTCCGGCATCTTTCAGGCGGGCTATCCGTGTGGCTATCTGCTGGCCTCGGTGATCTTCGGGCTCTTTTTCGATGCTGTAGGCTGGCGCGGCATGTTCCTGATCGGCGCGCTGCCGATTTTGCTGCTGCCGTTTATTTACTTCAAAGTGCCGGAGTCGCCGGTCTGGCTGGCGGCGCGCGAGCGCCAGGAGAGCACGGCGCTGCTGCCGATCATCCGCCAGCACTGGAAAATGTGTCTCTATCTGGTGCTGCTGATGGCCTGCTTCAACTTCTTCAGCCACGGCACGCAGGATCTCTATCCCACCTTCCTGAAGGTGCAGCATCAGTTCGACGCGCACACCGTCAGCCTGATCGCCATCAGCTACAACATTGCGGCGATGCTGGGCGGCGTCTTTTTCGGCGCGCTGTCGGAGCGTATCGGGCGTAAAAAAGCGATTATGCTGGCATCGCTGCTGGCGCTACCGGTGCTGCCGCTCTGGGCCTTCTCCAGCGGCTCCTGGGCGATTGGGCTGGGCGCGTTTCTGATGCAGTTTATGGTGCAGGGCGCGTGGGGCGTAGTGCCGACGTATCTCACCGAGCTGGTGCCCGCCAACGCGCGCGCGGTGCTGCCGGGCTTCGTCTATCAGCTGGGCAATCTGATCGCCTCGGTCAACGCCACCCTACAGTCGCGCATCGCCGAGGCGCATAACGGCAACTACGGTCTGGGGATGGCCATCGTCGCCGGTACGGTGGCGGTGCTGATCTGCCTGTTTGTCGCCTTCGGCCGCGAAACGCGCGGCATCGAAATATCAGGCGCGGTGTCGAAGCCGACGCACTAGAGCGCTTCGCACACGTCTACCCACTGCGCCTGCGTCAGCTCGGCCATGCGCTGTGGGGTGATACGCACGGCGCTATGGACGGCGCCCGCGGCGGGTAGCACTTCGTCGAAGCGGCGCAGCGACTCGTCGCAGTACACCTTCAGCGGGTTTTCCAGCCCGAACGGACAGACGCCGCCGACCGGATGACCGGTCCAGTTCACCACCTCATCGACGCTCAGCATGCGCGCCTTAGCGCCCAGCGCCGCTTTCAGCTTGCGGTTATCGAGCCGCGCATCGCCGCGCGTGACGATCAGCACCACCTCGTCTTTGACTTTCAGCGACAGGGTTTTGGCGATCTGTCCTGGCGCGACGCCGTGAACGCGCGCCGCCATCTCCACGGTAGCGGTGCTTTGCGGCATCTCGATAATCTCGATATCAGGTGCGTGTTCGGCGAAAAACTGCCGTACCGACTCCAGGCTCATCTTTTTCTCCATGCAGGTCGAAGGCGTAAAAACTGCCACAAGGCGGAAAAAGTGTAAACGAGAGAAAAGGAGAAAGTGCGTCGGAAGACGGTTTTATACGCTGAGCGTACAGTTGCCGCAGCGTTCGACGTCGGGAATACGGTAGCGCTGGCAGCAGCTGCGCCTGACCATCTCGCCGCCGCGCGGCAGCATGGTGCGGTAGAGCGGGTTGTCGCTGCCGTCCTGCAGGCGGCTGGTGAAAAAGAGCGTCTGCTCAAGCTGCAGAATCGTCGCCTCATCCAGCAGGGCTTTCAGCTCGCCGAGGAACCAGTGGAAAGAGAAACCCATATTGTTCCAGATTAGCCTGGCGTTGATGCCGCCGTGCTGGGCGATACCGTTCACCGCCGGGATCAGATGCTGCTGGATCAGACGATCGATACGCTGCGGCGCGGTAAGGTAGCGCGCCTCTTCATCTTCGTGCGTCGCGATCCAGAAGGCGCAAGGGTGGCCATGCTCGTGGAACTGAACGTGGATATGCTGCGGCGAGCAGTCGAGCGCGCGCGATTCCGCCAGCAGCGCCAGCATCAGCGGCGGCAGCAGCAGGCCGAAATACCACTGCGCCCAGAGCGACTGAACCGGCTTCGCCTCCTGAACGGCATCAGGATGCTGACGATAGAGAGAGTCGCTGTAGCGCTGCGCCAGCGCAGGGAACTGTTCCGGGCTCGCCCACTCCGCCAGCGTGAGAGCGTCTGCGGGTGCGGCTTCATCAAGGTGGATGCTCTCCAGCATATAGGGGTGCTGCTCGCGCATCAGATCGCGCAGGGCGCGCGCCAGCGATCGATCGCCCTGCATAAAAATAGGCTGAGCGTACTGAAAGCGTTGAGATTGCTGCCTGATGTTCGCCATGCTGAATAACACGCCCTGGAAGCAGAGAAGAAAGAATGATAATCGTTCTTAGTCCTATTCACAAGTCAGCGGAATGGCCGGCGCGGCCGGGGACCTGCCGCGCGTCGCCGCGATGGCGGGCGAAAAATTAAAGCGCTTCGCCGCTGGCGGTCAGGGTTTTAGGCAGGTCTTCCCAGGCGAGAATGGTATTTCGGCCCTGATTTTTGGCGACGTAGAGCGCGCGATCGGCGTTGGCGACCGCCTGATCGAACTCGTCGTCGAAGATGGGCGCAATGCCGGCGCTGACGGTCACGTGGGTAGAGACCTTTTCGTTGAAACGGTGGGGGATCTCCAGATCGAGTACATACTGGCGAATGCGCTCCGCCAGCTTCATGGCGATCGACGCGTTGACGTTGGTCATCAGCACCAGGAACTCTTCGCCGCCGTAGCGCACCACCACATCGCGCGAACGCACGGCGTCGCGGATCGCCACCGACACGCGCGCCAGCGCCTGGTCGCCCATGGCGTGGCCGTAGTTGTCGTTGTACGCCTTGAAGTGGTCAATATCGAGCAGCAGCACGAAGTGGCTGCCGGCGTGATTCTCCAGAATATTATCCAGTCGGTTTTTCAGTCCGCGCCGGTTATAAAGGCCGGTCAGCGGGTCCAGCATACTGAGATCGCTGAAGGTCTCTTTTTCTTCATAGAGCTGGCGCATCAGACGACGGGTGAAGCGATCGACGCGGCGGCGCATCAGGTGCTGCAGAGAGAAGCCGATGAGCGGCAGCGAGATGGTCAGCAGCAGCATCGCCAGATGCGCGCCCTTATCCAGCAGCAGCACCGTCACCACCGGCGGGGTGATATGCAGACAAAATGCCGGCAGGTAATCGCTCAGGGCGATAGCGCTGATAAAAAATACGCTCAGCAGACTAATCATCAGGAAATTGTCGTCAAAAAAGAAAACCTGATGATATTTGAGATCAATATGCCAGGCCCAAAACGCGCCAAGCAGTAATGCTACAGGATTTAATAAAGGTAATTTCAGTTTGGGCCTGATTAAACACGCAATTAACGTCGAGGCGCTAAATAGCGCGACGGTAATAATTGGGACAGGCAACGCCGCAGCCGGGCTGCCGGCGTAGGGGATCAGGCAAAACAGCGATACGGCGACATTTAAAAACAGAAAGAGCATCAGCGATAGCCGATATTTGCTCTGTTTCAATTCATCGTAAGATTGTAATTTCATTATTAATACTCGAAACGGCCCTGAAATATCAAAGCGCATTCCGGCAAAAATAAATTCATTTGCCGGACAATGAGCAAATTTGCTGTGTTATGAAAGGTGTTATCGGCCGCAATCTAGCATTTTCCAACTGGTCTGTCATCTTCCGGCCCCAGGGTGAAAAAAACAGGCTGCAAGATGAGATTTATTATCATATGATAATGCGAATTCATATCATTTGAGGTCGACGTCATGTTAATGGCCGTGTTCGCCGCCTGCGGCTTGTGGGGGTTCAGCTGGGTGATGGGGAAGAAACTGGACAGCGCCTGGGGCGTGCTCTTGCCCTGCGCGGCGATGCCGTGCTTTGCGCTATGGGAGCCGAGCTTTAGCCAGTGGCGTATCGTGATGATCGTCGCGCTGCTGTTGACGGTGGTGATGCTGTTCCATCGCCGGTTGCGTCATTATCTGCTGCTGCCGTCATGTCTGGCGTTAGCGGGCGGATTAGCGGCCGTTGCGGTGAATTTTCATGGGGTGTGAAACAGAGAGAGCAAAACAGAGAGGCGAAGCAGGGGAGGACAACTCTGGTGCGAAGAGAGGGACTTGAACCCTCACGTCCGTTAAGACACTAACACCTGAAGCTAGCGCGTCTACCAATTCCGCCACCTTCGCATTTGAGTCATCTTGCTTTTCATATCGCCGCATTGGTGCGAAGAGAGGGACTTGAACCCTCACGTCCGTTAAGACACTAACACCTGAAGCTAGCGCGTCTACCAATTCCGCCACCTTCGCGCAGTGCGATGCGAGATGAAAATCGTGGTTGTTGGTGCGAAGAGAGGGACTTGAACCCTCACGTCCGTTAAGACACTAACACCTGAAGCTAGCGCGTCTACCAATTCCGCCACCTTCGCGTACCAGCAATACATGACAGTATTGCAACCACGGAGGCGCATTCTAGAGATTTTACACCCGGCGTCAACAGATATTTCGCGACGGCGAATCGACTGCTGTAAAAAGCAACGTTTTCACCGTCGCCGCTGTTTAGCGCGCTTTCGCGCCGCGGCCGTAAACGGCGCGGTAAACCTTGAAGCGCCCGTTTTGCGCCAGCACTTCATGGCTGCCGAAGGTCTCGTCCAGCACCTGCGGATAGGGCAGGAAGGCATTGGCGACAATACGCAGTTCGCCGCCGGTGTTGAGGTGCTTCACCGCGCCGCGGATTAGGGTCTGCGCCGCGTCCAGGCTGGTTTCGCGCCCTTCGTGGAACGGCGGGTTCGAGAGGATCAGATCGAAGCGGCCGGTAACGTCGGAGAAGACGTTGCTCGGGAAAACGTCGCCCTCGAAGCCGTTGATCGCCAGCGTCGCCTTGCTCGCCTCAATCGCCGCGGCGTGCACGTCGCACAGGGTCAGACGCACTTTCGGCGAGTGGTTGGCCAGCACCGCTGACAGCACGCCCGTGCCGCAGCCGATATCCAGCACTTTGCCTTTGGTATGCGGCGCCAGGGTAGTGAGCAGCAGCGCGCTGCCGATATCGAGGTCGTCGCGGCTGAAGACGCCCGGCAGGGTGCAGATGGTCAGCGGATCGAGATCGTAGCTGTCGCGGAAGCTTTCGGCGTCGAACGTCGGCTTGCCTTCCAGGCGGCCGTGATAGAGTCCGCAGCGGCGCGCGCTGTCGATTTTGTCCAGCGTCGCCCACTCTTCGACCATGCCTTCGGCGCTGCGCACGCCGCTGCGGTTTTCGCCCACGACGAAAATGTCGCAGCCCAGCGGCAGCAGGGAGAGCAGGTTCATCAGCTGGAACAAGGCTTCCGGTTTGTTTTTCGGCCAGTAGTAGATCAGCGTGTCGCAGCCTTCAACCTCTTCCTGCGTTGCCACCAGACCGTAACGCGCCCGTTCGCCCAGACGGCGACTCAGGTTTTGCCAGTGATGATACTGCTGGGTATGCGCGCGCGACGAGGCGGTCTCCAGCTGAGCGGGCAGGTCATCCTGCATATCGCCAGCGAACAAGACGTGGCGGGCGGTAAATTCATCACTGTGGCGCAGTATGACTTCGCTGGCCGGGGTAAAAGCAGACATGAAAGGCTCCTGTTAGATCAGAGCGGCGATTATAGTGGTTTGTTGGCGCATGTTCGATGGGTTTGCTAGCATAGCGTCGCATTCCGGCAGCACATCAAGGGTAAATCATGACGTCCAGGCGCGACTGGCTGTTACAGCAAATGGGAATAACGCAGTATCAACTGCGACGCCCGCGCGTGCTTCAGGGCGAAATCGCGGTACGGCTGACGCCAGGCACAAAGCTGATTATCGTCGCCGACGTCGCGCCTGGCCTGCACGAGCCGCTGGTGCGCGACGTGCTGCATGTGCTCGACCTGCAGCCCGCCCAGGTAATGGCGCTGACGCCCGATCAGCTGCAGATGCTGCCCGAATCGCTCGACTGCGCGGGCTGGCTGATCGGCATCGACGGGCCGCACCCCTTTAGCGGCGTCGCGCTTCACTCAGCCTCTTTAAATGAACTCTCCAGCAGCGGCGCGGCGAAACGCGCGCTCTGGCAACAGATGTGTAACCATGACAGCGATCTCTTTCCTCACCCCTGAGGACACCGCCCAGGCTTTCGCCATCGAGTGCCGCAGCCACGCTTTTCCATGGCGCGAACAGACCTTCGCCAGCAACCAGGGCGAGCGTTTTCTTAACTATCGCCTCGACGTCGACGGCGTGATGGCCGCCTTCGCCATTACGCAGGTGGTGCTGGATGAGGCGTCGCTGTTCAATATCGCCGTCGATCCCGCTTTCCAGCGGCGCGGCTACGGGCGTCAGCTGCTGCAGCATCTTATCGCCGAGCTGGAGAAGCGCGACGTGATGACGCTGTGGCTGGAGGTGCGCGCCTCTAATCATCCCGCTATCGCCCTGTACGAGCAGCTCGACTTCCATCAGGTGAGCCGCCGTCCCAACTACTATCCCACCGCCAGCGGACGTGAAGACGCCATCATCATGGCGCTGACGCTGTAGGCTTTTAAGGAGCTGTAATGTTAAAAGACTGGGATTGCATCCTGTTCGATGCCGATGACACCCTGTTCCACTTTGACGCGTTTGCCGGGCTGCAGCGTCTCTTCGCCGGTTACGACGTTCAGTTCACCGATCAGGATTACGCCGACTATCAGGCGATCAACAAGCCGCTGTGGGTCGATTACCAGAACGGCGCTATCTCCGCGCTGCAGCTGCAGACGCGGCGTTTTACCGGCTGGGCGGAAAAACTGAGCGTGGCGCCTGACGTGCTCAACAGCGGCTTTCTGAGCGCCATGTCGGAGATCTGCATGCCGCTGGAGGGCGCGGTCAGCCTGATGCACGCGCTGCACAACAAGGTGCCGATGGGCATCATCACCAACGGCTTTACCGCGCTGCAGCAGGCGCGGCTGGAGCGCACCGGTTTCCGCGACTACTTCTCGGCGCTGGTGATCTCCGAGCAGGTCGGCGTGCCTAAGCCGGATGCGGCTATTTTCGACTATGCGCTGGAGAAGATGGGCAACCCGGATCGCAGCCGCGTGCTGATGGTGGGCGATACGCCGGAGTCCGATATTCTCGGCGGCATAAACGCCGGTTTAAAAACCTGCTGGATCGACCACGGCACGCGACCGCTGCCAGAGACGATTCGCCCGACCTGGACGGTGACGTCGCTGGGCGAGCTAAAGGCGCTGCTGCTCGCCTGAGTATCTATTCATAATATCAGCTGATTTTTGCTGCAAAGGCCCATCTGACGGGCCTTTTTTCATGTAGTATCTATTCAAGAATCTATTCATAAATCTATTCACGAGTGCACTATGTCTGAGCTGAATTTGCTGCTGCTGGATGGGCCGCTGTCGGCGATGGAACTGATGGCCCGGCTTGACGTCAGCCAGGCGACGCTGTCGCGTCTGGTCGCCCGGCAAAAGGAGATTATTAAATATGGCCGTGCGCGGGCGACGCGCTATGCGCTGCTGCGACCCATCTGCCAGACAGATGAGTGGCCGCTGTGGCGTATTGACGAAGCGGGGCGCGCGCATGCGGCGGGAACGTTGCGGCCGGTGTGGCCTCAGGGTAGCTGCGTGGTAAAGGACGCGGGCGGTCAGTGGCAATTTTATGCGGGTCTTCCCTGGTTTCTTAGCGATATGCGGCCGCAGGGATTTTTAGGTCGGGCGTGGGGCCGGGAAAGTGCGACGGCGCTCGGACTGCCGCCGGATATTCGTCTGTGGAACGACGATCAAAGCCTGCTGGCGCTGGGACAAGCCGGCGTCGATATGCCCGGTAACTACCTGATCGGACAGGCTGCTTACCAGCGCTGGCTAACCGCCCGCGATCCGGAAACTATCGCACCGTGCGAGAAAACCCAGCGTTATCCGCAGCTGGCGGCGCGGGCGCTGGGCGGTGAAGAGCCAGGCTCTTCCGCAGGCGGCGAACAGCCGAAGTTTCTCTGTTATAGCGAAGATAGTGGTCATTGTCTGGTAAAATTTAGCGGCCAGCGCGACAACGAAAACAGCCAGCGCTGGCGCGATCTGCTGCGCGCTGAACATCTTGCGCTGGCGCTGCTGGCGCAACACGCTCTGCCGGCAGCGCGCAGCCAACTGCTTGAGGTAAATTCGCAGCTGTTCCTTGAAGTTGAGCGCTTTGACCGCATTAAACAACGAGGACGACGCGGCATGGTCTCGCTGGAGGCGGTCGGCGCCGAGTTTCTCGGCAGCCTGGCCAACTGGCCCGTCGCGCTGCGCCAGCTGGCGCAGGCGAAAAGGATAAGCGAGCAGGATGCTGCCCGGGGCACGCTACAGTGGGCTTTTGGCCGCCTTATCGCCAATAGCGACATGCATGCGGGCAATCTCTCATTCTTTATGGATAGCGAGCGGCTAACGCTGACGCCCGCCTACGATATGCTGCCGATGGCGCTGGCGCCCAACACGCTGGGTGAGATGCGCGACAGCGTGACGCTGCGGCTGGACGTTGCCCTGCCGCGCGCCGTCTGGCAGCCCGCCAGCGTGATGGCGAAGGCTTACTGGCAGGCAGTTATTGAGGAAGAGGCGTTCAGCGCCGGATTTCGCGCCGTTGCGCGTCAGGCGCTGCAGCAGGTGGCGGCGCTTGACGTGACTATTGCGCAGATGGCTTAAGGCACCGATTCTTTCTTCTCGCCTTCGTCGTCGCCATCCTCTTTAACCGGCGTGCTGGCGGTCAACAGAAAGGGCGACTGCTGCCAGCGGGTGCGGCGATCGCGCAGCAGCGTGCGCGACAAAATAATGCCGATGGCCAGCGCCAGCAGCATCATCAGGCGCAGAATATTGGTGGTGTTGTCGACCTGACGCGACTCGGTGACCAGCACATGGGTATCCAGCGTCACGCGCAGAAAGCCGAGCGGGCCGTCGCTGTTGCCGAGCGGCTCCACCAGCTGATGATTGAAGTAGCTGCCGGCGCGCTTTCCGTCGAGCGCCAGGCGATCGCGCACGTTGATGTTTTCGCCGCTGTGCGCCACCAGGCTGCCGTCGTCGGCATAAACCGAGGCGTCGAGAATGCGGCTGTTGGTGGTCATCTGGTTGAGGATAGCTTCGATCTGGCTGCGGTTATCGTCGCTGTTGTCCATCAGCGGCGACAGGCTAAAGGCGACCTGTTTCGTCAGCGTCTGCGCCAGCTCTTCGACCTGCTCGGAGCGCGCCATCTGATGGCCGAGGCTAAACCAGGAGGCGCCCTGCATCAGAACGACCAACAGCGCCAGCGAGATCAGCACAATCACCGTGCGATGTAAGCGAAATTTCAGTGCCCTTTTAGCCATCGATAACCTGTGTCACGTCACAACAGAAACCAGGAGATTATGTTGCCAGAAGCGGCGCAGACAAGGTAGCCTCTTGCGTGGTTTTGTTGTCCCCCTACAGGAGCTCTGATGCCGAACCGTCTTACCTGGTGCGATCTGCCCGCCGAACTCTCCGAATGGCCGGGTTTACCCCTTTCCCTTAGCGGCGACGAAGTGATGCCGCTGGACTACCGTGCCGGTCGGACCGGCTGGCTGCTGTATGGGCGTGAACTGACTAAACAACAGCTTACCGATTATCAGCATCAGTTAGGCGCGGCGATGGTAATCGTCAGCGCCTGGCGCATTGACGACTACCAGGTGGTGCGCCTGGCCGGTTCGCTGACGCCGCGCGCCGCGAAGCTGGCGCACGAAAACGGCCTCGACGTCGCGCCGCTCGGCAAGATCCCGCATCTGAAAACCCCGGGCCTGCTGGTGATGGACATGGACTCCACCGCGATTCAGATCGAGTGCATCGACGAGATCGCCAAACTGGCGGGCAGCGGCGAGCTGGTGGCGGAAGTGACCGAGCGCGCGATGCGCGGCGAGCTCGACTTCGCCGCCAGCCTGCGCCAGCGCGTGGCGACGCTGAAAGGCGCCGACGCCAATATTCTGAAGCAGGTGCGTGACGAACTGCCGCTGATGCCGGGGCTGACCGAGCTGGTGCAGAAGCTGCAGGCGCTGGGCTGGCAGGTGGCGATCGCCTCCGGCGGCTTTACCTATTTCGCCGAATATCTGCGCGACAGGCTGCATCTGGCGCACGTCGCCGCCAACGAACTCGAAATGCGCGACGGCAGGCTGACCGGCGAAGTGCTGGGACAGATTGTCGACGCGCAATACAAAGCGGATACCCTGAAGAAGCTGGCGCAGCGTTTCGACATCGCGCCGGAGCAAACCGTCGCCATCGGCGACGGCGCCAACGACCTGCCGATGATTAAGGCTGCGGCGCTGGGTATCGCTTATCATGCTAAACCCAAAGTGAATGAGCAGACGCAGGTGACTATTCGTCACGCCGATCTGATGGGCGTATTTTGCATCCTCAGCGGCAGCTTGATTCACGAAGAGCGTTAGAGGTACTGATTTGGCCAAAGCGGCAAAACGCGCCTTCGTTTGTAACGAATGCGGCGCAGACTATCCGCGCTGGCAGGGGCAATGCAGCGCCTGCCACGCCTGGAACACCATCACCGAAGTGCGTATTGCGGCGTCGCCGGCGGCGGCGCGCAATGAGCGCCTGAGCGGCTACGCCGGTAGCGCGGGCGTCAGCCGGGTGCAGAAGCTGTCGGAAATCAGCCTGGAGGCGCTGCCGCGCTTCTCCACCGGCTTCAAAGAGTTCGACCGCGTGCTGGGCGGCGGCGTGGTGCCGGGCAGCGCCATCCTGATCGGCGGCAATCCCGGCGCGGGGAAATCGACGCTGCTGCTGCAGGTGCTGTGCCGTCTGGCGCAGGAGATGAAAACCCTCTACGTCACCGGCGAAGAGTCGCTGCAGCAGGTGGCGATGCGCGCGCACCGACTCGGTCTGCCGAGCGAAAACCTCAACATGCTGTCGGAAACCAGCATCGAGCAGATCTGTCAGATCGCCGAGCAGGAAGAGCCGAAGCTGATGGTGATCGACTCTATCCAGGTGATGCACATGGCGGATATTCAGTCGTCGCCGGGCAGCGTGGCGCAGGTGCGCGAAACCGCCGCCTATCTGACGCGCTTCGCCAAAACGCGCGGCGTGGCGATCGTCATGGTCGGCCACGTCACTAAAGATGGCTCGCTGGCGGGTCCCAAAGTGCTGGAGCACTGCATCGACTGTTCGGTGCTGCTGGACGGCGACGCCGACTCGCGCTTCCGCACGCTGCGCAGCCATAAAAACCGCTTCGGCGCGGTCAACGAACTGGGCGTGTTCGCCATGACCGAGCAGGGGATGCGCGAAGTCAGCAACCCTTCGGCGATCTTCCTGTCGCGCGGCGATGAGGTGACCTCGGGCAGTTCCGTGATGGTGGTGTGGGAAGGTACCCGTCCGCTGCTGGTGGAGATCCAGGCGCTGGTGGATCACTCGATGATGGGCAATCCGCGCCGCGTCGCGGTGGGGCTGGAGCAGAACAGGTTAGCGATCCTGCTGGCGGTGCTGCATCGCCACGGCGGCCTGCAGATGGCCGATCAGGATGTCTTCGTCAACGTGGTCGGCGGCGTGAAGGTGACCGAGACCAGCGCCGACCTGGCGCTGCTGCTGGCGATGGTGTCGAGCCTGCGCGACCGTCCGCTGCCGCAGGATCTGGTGATCTTCGGCGAAGTCGGGCTGGCGGGCGAGATCCGTCCGGTGCCGAGCGGGCAGGAGCGTATCTCCGAAGCGGCCAAGCACGGCTTTAAGCGCGCCATCGTGCCGGCCGGCAACGCGCCGAAGAAAGCGATCGACGGCATGAAGGTTTACACCGCGAAAAAACTGGCGGACGCGCTGGCGATACTGGATGAGCTTTAAAGGCCGAGCGGGTAAACTCGCAGGCAACTTCAATCCATGCAGGAGGCAGCATGACGTCGTTCGACTATCTGAAAACCGCCATTCGCCAGCAGGGGCATACCCTGCAGCAGGTGGCCGACGCCAGCGGGATGACCAAGGGCTATCTGAGCCAGCTGCTCAACGCCAAAATCAAAAGCCCGAGCGCGCAAAAGCTGGAAGCGCTGCATCGCTTTTTGGGTCTGGAGTTTCCGCGCCGCGATAAAACCGTCGGCGTGGTGTTCGGCAAGTTCTATCCGCTGCACACCGGCCATATTTACCTTATCCAGCGCGCCTGCAGTCAGGTCGACGAGCTGCATATCATTATGGGGCACGACGAACCGCGCGATCGCGAGCTGTTCGAGAACAGCGCCATGTCGCAGCAGCCGACCGTCAGCGATCGGCTGCGCTGGCTGCTGCAAACCTTCAAGTATCAAAAAAACATTCGCATTCACTCGTTCAACGAAGAGGGCATCGAGCCCTATCCGCACGGCTGGGACGTCTGGAGCGAAGGGGTAAAAAACTTTCTCAGCGATCAGGGCATCGCGCCCGACTGCATCTACACCAGCGAAACCGCGGATGCGGAGATGTATCAGCAGCATCTGGGCGTGCGCACCGTGCTGGTCGATCCGGCGCGATCCTTTATGAATATCAGCGGCGCGCAGATCCGTCAGGATCCCTTTCGCTACTGGGAATATATTCCGACCGAGGTTAAGCCCTTTTTCGTGCGCACCGTCGCCGTGCTCGGCGGCGAATCCAGCGGCAAATCGACACTGGTCAACAAGCTGGCCAACATTTTCAACACCACCAGCGCCTGGGAGTACGGCCGCGACTACGTCTTCTCTCACCTCGGCGGCGACGAGATGGCGCTGCAATATTCCGACTACGACAAGATCGCCCTCGGCCAGGCGCAGTACATCGACTTTGCGGTGAAGTACGCCAATAAGGTCGCCTTTATCGATACCGATTTCATCACCACCCAGGCATTCTGCCTGAAGTATGAAGGCCGGGAGCATCCCTTCGTGCAGGCGCTGATCGACGAGTACCGTTTCGACCTGGTGATCCTGCTGGAGAATAACGTGCCCTGGGTGGCGGACGGCCTGCGCAGCCTCGGCAGCTCGGTGGATCGCCGCGAGTTCCAGTCAATGCTGGTGACCATGCTGCGGGAGAACAACGTCGACTTTGTGCACGTGCGCGAGGACGATTACGACACGCGTTTCCTGCGCTGTATCGAACTGGTAAAAGCGATGATGGACGGCAAGAACCCTGCCTGAAAGCGGGGGCGTCGCCCCCGCTGTTGTTTCAGTTCGCCGCCAGCGCGCGCAGCGTATTAACCCCTTTTTGCCGCACCAGCAGCGCCAGCAGCAGCATGCCCGCCACCGCCAGCGCGCTCGCCAGCAGAAACGCCGTATGGTAGCCGCCGCCATACTGAATCAAAAAGCCGGTAATGCCCGGCGACAGAATCCCCGCCAGATTAGCCAGCAGATGAACAAAGCCGCCCGCGGTGCCGATGCGTCCCGCCGGAACGATATCCTGCAGCAGCGACCAGCACGCCTGCGGCGTCATATAGGCGAACACGCTGGCCAGCGTAATCAGGGTGACCGCGCTCACCACGTCCCGGCTCCACGCCGTTAACAGCACGCACAGCGCCGCCACCGCCAGCCCAACGAAGATCACCAGCTTGCGCGACAGCAAAAAGTTTTGCGTGCGGCGGAACAGCATATCGGAAACGATGCCGCCGCCGAGAAAGCCCGCCGTCGCGCCCAGCCAGGGCAGCACGCCGATAATGCTCATGCTTTTGATATCCAGATGCTGGAAGTCAGTGAGATAGCTCGGCAGCCAGGAGAGAAAGAAATACTGGATATAGTTAAAGCAGAAAAAGGCGCTCGCCACGCCCAGCACCGGCAGCGAAAAAACGTAGCGCCACAGGGAATGACGATCCTGCTGCGGCGCGGCGGCGGCTTGGGTCGCCGGGCGCTGACGGCTGATCAGCTCGCGTTCGGCCGGGCCGACGCGCGGATGATCTTCCGGCTTATCGCGGAACAGCCAGAGCCAGCAGGCCACCCAGATAAAGCCGAGCAAGGCGATAACGATAAAGGCGATGCGCCAGCCGTAGTGCAGCCCCACCAGCCCGACCACCGGCGCCGCGATCGCCGCCCCGAGCGGCTGCCCGGCATTGGTAAAGCCGACCGCGCGTCCCGTCTCTTTTTTGGGAAACCAGTTGGCGATCGATTTGTTGGTGGTGGTGCCCATCGGCCCTTCGCCGATGCCGAACAGCATGCGCACAATCAGCAGATGGGTAAAGCCCGTCACCAGCGCGGTGGCGCCGCAAAACAGCGACCAGACGCCCGCCGCCCAGGCGTAGACGCGGCGCGGGCCGAAGCGGTCTGCCGCCCAGCCGCCGAGAAAGCAGAAGGCGCAGTAGCCGATAAAAAAGCAGCTAAACAGGATGCCCATCTCCGCGTCGTTGATATGCAGATCGCTTTTAATCAGCGGCGCCATCACCGAGAGCGCGGCGCGGTCGAGATAGTTGAGCATGCCGGCGAAGAAGAGCAGCAGCGCGATCACCACGCGATAGTTTTTACGCATAGCGGCGGACTCCTTTATCGGTAATCTGACTCAGTGAGAGGCGGTAGTGGCGCAATACCTCTTCATCCGGCGCGTAGCCCAGGCCGGGGCGCGAGGAGAGGGTAAAGGCGACGTCGCGCGGCAGATCGGGGTAGAGGCGCGCTTCGAAATCGATCCAGGGCGTTTCCAGCTTGATATCGTCGGGCAGCAGCGCGACCAGATGCGCGGTCGCCAGCAGGCCGGCGCCGTAATAGAAACAGTGAGGCACCACGCGCACGCGGTACTGCTGCGCGGCGGCGAACACGCGCAGCGCCGCGCTGATGCCGCCTACTTTCGCCACGCTGGGTTGCGCCACATCCACCGCGCCGTTTTCCAGCAGATGCATAAAGCCCCAGTCGCCGTCGACGTTTTCGCCCGCCGCCAGCGGCACGCCGACGCGCTTGAGCTGCGCCAGCCCCTGATAGTCGTCAGGCGGCCAGATCGGCTCTTCAAGCCAGCCGAGCTGCAGCGAACGTAGCTCATGCGCCTGCTGGGCGGCCTCTTCACGCGTCCAGGGACAGTTGACGTCGACCAGCAGTTCCGCCTGCGCCGGCAGCGCGTCGCGCGCGGCCTGGATGGCGTCGAAGGTGGTTTCATGCAGTTTGAGCGTGGTAAAGCCCTCATCCCAGGCGCGTTTTACCTGCGCGGCGACGGCGGCGGGCTGGTTGTCGTAGCTTACCAGACTGGCGTAGCGCTCAATGCGCTGCCGCGCGGCGCCGAGCAGCTGCCAGAGCGGCTTTTGTTGCCGCTGCCCGAGCGCGTCCCACAGTGCGATATCCACCGCGGAGAGCGCGAAGCGCACCGGGCCGCTGCGGCCAAAGGCGTGCAGCGCTTTTTCCGCCTGCTGCATCAGGGCGGCGATGGCGTCTGGTGAATCCGGCAGCGGTTTGCCGATAAAGGCAGGCGCCACCAGCGTGCAAATCGCCTGTTCTGTGACGGGATTGGCCAGATGGCCGAAGGCTTCGCCCCAGCCGCACAGGCCGTTGTCGCAGGTGATTTTGACCAGCAGCGTTTCCATGCGGCGCAGCGAAGAGGAGGCTGCATTAAAGGTGGTTTCCTGGTGTTCGGGCGCGCGTCGCTGCGCGTCAAACGGGATGGCGATACGCGTGACGTCGATTGAAGCTATTTTCATGCCATAGACCTCGTAAGATGACCTCCGGCGCGAATTATTATCACAGCCTGCCGGAACGGTAAGGTGGATCGGGTCAGATCATCAGCGAGTATAAAAAGCGGGTGTTAACGCGGCATCGGGCAGCAGCCCAGGGTTAAAGGGGCAATAGCGGGAAGAATTGGGCGAAGCGACAGGAAAAGGCGCAGGCAGTCACAAAAAGAGAAAAGGCGGCATCGCTGCCGCCTTTTGGATTACTTGGTAATACGCTTGTACTTGATACGCTTCGGCTCCAGCGCGTCCGCGCCGAGGGTGCGTTTCTTGTACTCTTCGTACTCGCTGAAGTTGCCTTCGAAGAACTCCACCTTACCCTCATCCTGATAGTCGAGGATATGGGTAGCGATACGGTCGAGGAACCAGCGGTCGTGCGAGATCACCATGGCGCAGCCCGGGAACTCCAGCAGGGCGTTTTCCAGCGCGCGCAGGGTTTCGATATCCAGGTCGTTGGTCGGTTCGTCAAGCAGCAGCAGGTTGCCGCCAACCTGCAGCAGTTTCGCCAGGTGCAGACGACCGCGCTCGCCGCCGGAGAGTTCGCCGACGCGTTTGCCCTGGTCGGTGCCTTTGAAGTTAAAGCGGCCGACGTAGGCGCGGCTCGGCATCTCGAAGGTGCCGATACGCATGGTGTCGAGTCCGCCAGAGACCTCTTCCCACACGGTTTTAGAGTTATCCATCGCGTCGCGGAACTGATCGACCGACGCCAGCTTGACGGTTTCGCCCAGCTCGATGCTGCCGGAATCGGGCTGCTCCTGACCGGTCATCATGCGGAACAGGGTCGATTTACCCGCGCCGTTCGGACCGATGATGCCGACGATAGCGCCTTTCGGCACCGAGAAAGAGAGATCGTCGATCAGCACGCGGTCGCCGTATGATTTGGTCAGGTTTTTCACCTCGACCACTTTGTCGCCCAGACGCGGACCCGGCGGAATAAAGAGCTCACTGGTTTCGTTACGCTTCTGGTATTCGGTGCTGTTCAGCTCTTCAAAGCGGGCCAGACGCGCCTTGCCTTTAGACTGGCGGCCCTTCGTACCCTGACGCACCCACTCCAGCTCTTTCTCAATCGATTTGCGACGGGCGGCTTCAGCAGAGGCTTCCTGCGCCAGACGCTGATCTTTCTGCTCCAGCCAGGAGGAGTAGTTGCCTTCCCACGGAATGCCTTCGCCGCGGTCCAGCTCAAGGATCCAGCCCGCAACGTTGTCGAGGAAGTAACGGTCGTGGGTAATCGCTACGACGGTGCCTTCGAACTCGTGCAGGAAACGCTCCAGCCAGGCCACGGACTCGGCGTCCAGGTGGTTGGTCGGTTCGTCCAGCAGCAGCATGTCTGGTTTTTCCAGCAGCAGGCGGCACATCGCCACGCGGCGACGTTCACCGCCGGAAAGATTGCCGATTTTGGCGTCCCAGTCCGGCAGGCGCATCGCATCGGCGGCGCGCTCCAGCTGCGTTTCCAGGTTATGGCCGTCGTGCGCCTGAATAACCTCTTCCAGACGACCCTGTTCGGCCGCCAGCTTGTCGAAGTCGGCGTCCGGCTCGGCGTAAAGCGCGTAAACCTCGTCCAGACGCTTCAGCGCGCCGACCACTTCGGAGACCGCTTCTTCGATAGATTCGCGCACCGTCTGTTCCGGGTTAAGCTGCGGCTCCTGCGGCAGATAACCCACTTTGATGCCCGGCTGCGGACGCGCTTCCCCTTCGATATCTTTATCGATGCCCGCCATGATGCGCAGCAGCGTGGATTTACCCGCGCCGTTCAGGCCGAGCACGCCGATTTTCGCGCCCGGGAAAAAGCTGAGGGAGATGTTCTTTAGAATATGACGCTTCGGCGGAACCACTTTGCCGACGCGATGCATGCTATAGACGAATTGAGCCACGTTGTAATGAGCCTCTGATTCTGGTGGGTGAATTAGTGACGAAGTTTAGCCTTTTTGCCTGGCTAATCCCAGCCGCGCGCCGGGATAATTCCGGGCGCGCCGTGTTGTTACGCGTAAAGAGAAAAGGCGGGTTCAGACCGACTCGGGCAGACGCAGCGGCAGCGGCTGCTGCGCCAGCCACTCCGACAGCGCGCTGTCCGGCGCGCTGTCGCTGACCAGCAGGTCGAAGCGGTGCAGCTCGCCGATGCGTGCGGGCAGCACCTTGCCGAACTTGCTGCTGTCCGCCACCAGGATACGCTGGCGCGCGCGCAGCATGGCGTGATGTTTCATCGCCAGCTCGTTGAGGTTGTAGCAGGTCGCGCCCTGCTCAATATCGATGCCGGCCGCCGAGATAAACGCCAGCGTCGGGCAGAGGTCGTCAAGAATCGAGTGCGCGCCGATCGGCGTGAACAGGGCGTTGTCGGCGTGGAACTCGCCGCCGCTCAGGATCACGTTGCAGGCCGGTTTCTCTTTAAGCGCCAGAAAGGTATTCATGGCGCAGCAGATAGCGGTAAAGGGCAGATCCTCAGGCAGGGCGTCGACGATATAGGGAATAGTGGTGCCGCAGTCGAAAAACACCGTGTCGTTCTCGCCGATCAGGCTGGCGGCGGCCTGCGCCAGGCGCTGCTTTTTCGCCGCATTCTGACCGTGCTGATCCGAAACGAAATAGTGGCCGCCATGGTTTTTAGGATCGCTGACGATATAGCCGCCCAGCAGTACCACGGTCGATGCCGGTTCGCTCAGATCGCGTCGAATGGTCATCTCCGAAACGCCTAAAAGCTGCGCGGCATCTTTCAGATGCAGCTTGTCGGTGCGTTTTAGCGCCAGGGTCAGTTTCTGAATGCGTTCGTCGCGCCGGGTTTCCATAGAGGTCTCTGTTGTGGTTGATAGCCGAAAGTGATGCGCCGTGGAAGAGAGGGCGCATCCGGTTAACCGCGATAATTGCCGCAATTTTAATGTGTTGCGCGCCCAGGCCGGCAGGCGATCAATCTTACCCGTAATCAGATCGCCCCGCAAACGCCGCCATGCCCGCCTTTTTTACACGAGTTTTTAACAGAATGTCATTGTCGCGCGCCGGCCAGCAACTCGCTTTTAGCCGACCTGTGCGGCGCGCTGCGTAAATTTTGTGAAGAACATGGCAAGAGCCGGTTCCCCTGGTTAGCATGAAGAATGCCTGGCACGCAGCCGGAGAGCAGCAACAGAGGAGATTTTCGTGGAGAAGTGGCGTAACTGGATGATAGGGATCTGTCTGGCCGGAGCGGCCAGCAGCGCGTGGGCAGACTCGCTGGATCAGCAGCGAGAACGTTATCAACAGATTAAACAGGCGTGGGACAGCAACCAGATGGCGACGGTGGAGCAGCTGCTGCCGACGCTGCGGGATTATCCGTTATACCCTTACCTGCAGTACCGCCTGCTGGCGCAGGATCTCGATCAGGAAACGCCACTCGCCGTTAACAACTTTATCCAGCAATATCCGACGCTGCCGCCGGCGCGCTCGCTGAAAACGCGCTTCGTTAACGTGCTGGCGCACCGCCAGGACTGGCAGGGCATTCTGAGCTTTAGCCCGGAAGCGCCGACGCCGGTACAGGCGCGCTGCAACTGGCTCTACGCCAAATGGGCGACCGGCGCGCAGCAGCAGGCCTTTGAGGGTGCGAAAGCGATCTGGCTGCGCGGCACCGCGCTGCCGAACGACTGCGATCGCCTCTTCTCGGTCTGGCAATCCTCTGGCCAGATGTCGCCGATTACCGTGCTGGAACGCATTCGCCTTGCGATGAAGGCGGGCAACGACAGCCTGGTGAGCTTCCTGGCGAAAAGCCTGCCGGAAGATTACCAGACTATCGCCGCTGGCGTGCTCGCCTTGCAGAACGATCCGCAGACGGTAGTGAACTTCGCGCAGAGCGTCGGGCCGACCGATTTTACCCGCCAGGCGACGATTTACGCCTTTACCCGCGTCGCGCGCGCCGATATGGAAAATGCGCGCAGCATGATCCCGCTGCTGGTGCGCGGCCAGAAGATGGAAGCGGACGACGAGCAGGCGCTGAAAGAGATCGTGGTCTGGCGCATGATGGGCAGCGATTTAACCTCGGAGCAGGCGCGCTGGCGCGATGCCGTGGTAATGAACAGCCAGTCGACGGCGCTGATTGAACGCCGCGTGCGCCTGGCGCTGTCGCAGAACGATCGCCGCGGCCTGAATACCTGGATTGCGCGTCTGCCGCTCGAGGCGAAAGAGAAAGACGAATGGCAGTACTGGCAGGCCGATCTGCTCTATTCGCAGGGGCGTAAAGAGGAGGCGGACGAGATCCTGCATAAGCTGATGCAGGCGCGCGGCTTCTACCCGATGGTGGCGGCGCAGCGGCTGGGCGTGAAATATCCGCTGCAGATCGACGAGGCGCCAAAGCCCGACAGCGCGACGGTGCAGGGACCGGAGCTGGCGCGCGTGCGCGAGCTGATGTACTGGGGGCTGGATAACCTGGCGCGCAGCGAGTGGGCCAACCTTATCGCCAGCAAAAACCATACGCAGCAGCAGATGCTGGCGCGCTACGCCAACGAGCAGGACTGGTGGGATCTCAGCGTGCAGGCGACCATCACGGCGAAGATGTGGGACAGCCTGAAAGAGCGCTTCCCGCTGGCGTGGGAGAGCTTCTATAAGAGCAATACCCGCGATAAAGGCATCGCGCCGAGCTACGCTATGGCGATCTCGCGGCAGGAGAGCGCCTGGAACCCGAAAGCGCGTTCGCCGGTCGGCGCCAGCGGCCTGATGCAGGTGATGCCGGCGACGGCGGCCCACACCGTGAAGATGTATAACATTCCCGGCTATATGAACAGCAACCAGCTGCTCGATCCGCAGACCAATATTCAGATTGGCACGCAGTATCTCGAGTATGTCTATCAGCAGTTCGGGCAGAACCGCATTTTCGCCTCTGCGGCCTACAATGCGGGACCGGGGCGCGTGCGCAGCTGGCAAAACGTCAGCGCGGGCAATCTCGATGCGGTCGCCTTTATCGAGACCATTCCCTTCTCTGAAACGCGCGGCTACGTGAAAAACGTGCTGGCCTACGACGCCTACTATCGCCACTTTATGGGCGAGCCGGATAAGGTGCTGTCGGACAGCGAGTGGAACCGCCGCTACTAGCGTGCTATGCTTCCGTACTCGTTAGTGAGTACGGAAGCCTGTTTGATGACGCAATCTCCCGCCCGGTCGGCGCAACATTCCCTTTCTGAAGATAACTGGCGGCGCTTTACCGCGCTGATGCAGCAGGCTTATGCCGATGACGTGGCGCTGCCTTTGCTGCAGCTGATGCTGACGCCGGACGAGCGCGAAGCGCTCGGCACGCGCCTGCGCATCGTCGAAGAGCTGATGAACGGCGTGATGAGCCAGCGCGAGCTGAAAAACGAACTGGGCGTCGGCATCGCCACCATTACGCGCGGCTCGAACAGCCTGAAAGAGGCGCCGCCTGAGCTGCGGCGCTGGCTGGAGGCGCAGCTGGGACGCGGCGATCTCAGCGCTGATAAAGCGGATGAGTAAAAGGGCAGAGCGCCAGGATAAGCGCCTGGTGATAGACGCTGGAGCGCGTCAGCAGACCGTGCGTAAAGGCGCCGATAGCGCCGCCTTTGTGTTTGATATTTTCCACGCCGGTCAGCCGCGCCATCTCGTCGCCCAGCTCGCGTCCGGCATCTAGTCCCGCCATCACCACCGGCGGCAGCGTAAAGCTGGCGGAACGCGACTCGCCGCGTCGATCGGCGTTCTCGACCACCATCCAGGCGAAGGCGCAATCCGCTTCAATACCGGCCTCAATCGCCACCCAAAAATCCGCTTGCGGCGCGACCTGACGCGCATTGGCGACGCGCTGGCGTGCGCCGGTTCGCGTTTCCGCATCGCTCAGGGGCTGCGCCGCGACGCCGCTATCGACCTCGACCCCGCGAATATGGCAGGATCCTTCGCCGAAAACGTCGTTGAACGCCTGAGAGATTGCGCGAATTTTTGCCGGATTGATGGTGGCTGCGATAACCTGGTACATAATCTATTGAACCCTTTAGGCAAATTTGTCGCAGTATAACGGAAACTCAGCATGCTACAGGTCTATCTTGTTCGTCACGGTGAAACGGTATGGAATGCGCAGCGCCGCATTCAGGGACAATCCGACAGTCCGCTGACGGAGAAAGGAGAGCAACAGGCCCACCAGGTGGGCGAGCGCGTAAAACATCTTGGCATTACCCATGTTATCGCCAGCGATCTGGGCCGCACGCAGCGCACCGCCGAGATCATCGCCGACGCCTGCGGCTGTACGGTGACGCTGGAGCCGCGCCTGCGCGAGCTGAATATGGGCGTGCTGGAAAAGCGTCCGCTGGACGGGCTCACCGAAGAGGAAGAGCGCTGGCGCAGCGCGCTGGTGGACGGCACCGTAGACGGCCGCATTCCGCAGGGGGAATCGATGGCGGAGATGGCGGCGCGCATGCACGAGGCGCTGAACGCCTGTCTGGCGCTGCCTGCTGGCAGCCGACCGCTGCTGGTGAGTCACGGTATGGCGCTCGGCGTGCTGATCAGCACCATTCTTGGCCTGCCGGCCCATGCGGAGCGCCGTCTGCGCCTGCGCAACTGCTCGATCTCGCGCGTCGATCACCAGCAGAGCGCTTGGCTGGCGGAAGGCTGGGTGGTCGAAACGGCGGGTGATATTTCGCACCTTGACGCGCCCGCGCTGGATGAGCTGCAGCGCTAAAAAAAATGCCGTCGTAATGACGGCATCTTAACGGTCAGCTCGCCTGCTGGCGGCGAATCGGGATGAGATACTCGCAGCGGATCTCTTTCGGCGGCTCGGGGCGCTTCTTGCCGCCATGGGTGTAGAAGCGTTCGATATCCTGTCCCTGACGGCGCGTCAGGCCGAGCGTCGGCATGCAGGTGCCGTAGAGCAGCAGAATAAATTCCTGCAGCTCGTTGCGCGGGCCGTTATAGGTGAACTGGACGTAGTCGCCCGCTTCCAGCAGTACGCTCTGGCCGGAGTGCAGGTTAACCGCCTGATCGGACGGCACGGCAGTGGTGTAAAGAATCTCCTGCTCGTCATCCTTCTCCTGGCTGGCGCGCACCTGATGCAGGCCGTAAAGCACTGGCGGAACGGTGTCGGTTTCCAGCAGGAACTGCTTCCAGAAGTGGATGCGCATCTCGTCGCGGTAGCTGGAGATCTGCTCCAGGGTGCAGCTATAGGTTTGCGTTTGCCCGACCAGCACGGTTTCCGGCAGGGTGACGAAGGTCGACTCCGGCATGCTGTTGTCGTCGAGGCGAATCGGCGGGCGAATGCCGAACGAATTCCATTCCGAGGAGCGGCGATACCAAGCGGGCGTCTGGTTAAACTGCTTTTTAAAGGCGCGGGTAAAGGTCTGCTGGGAATCGAAACGGTATTGCAGAGCGATGTCCAGAATCGGGCGACTGGTCAGGCGCAGCGCCACGGCCGCTTTAGACAGGCGGCGAGCGCGAATATAGGCGCCGATCGCATGGCCCGTTACGTCTTTGAACATCCGTTGTAAATGCCATTTAGAATAACCCGCTTTCAGGGCAACGTTGTCCAGTGAAAGGGGCTGATCCAGATGGCTCTCCAGCCAGACAAGCAAATCTCGAATGATACCGGCTTGGTCCATAAAACATCCTCATACTCTCTGGGTGCGACTAACGCAGTCGCCGAATAATAGCACTAATTGCACATCAGGCGTGGGCCGTTTTGTTGGGAGATTGTGCCATGTCAATGTGGGATAAAACTGGTTCTGGTTTGGTCAACGCGGACAATTGCCAGTACATTACATGCTCGTCTATTAGGTTTGCAATGGTAACGCTATGACAATATCTCGCTTTTTCGCTGCTTCATTCGCCACGCTGCTGCTGGCGTCGCCGGTTCTGGCCGAAGAGATCGGCTCGGTAGATACGGTATTCAAGATGTTTGGGCCCGATCATAAGATCGTGGTAGAGGCGTTCGACGATCCGGATGTAAAAAATGTAACCTGTTATATCAGTCGGGCGAAAACCGGCGGCATTAAGGGCGGCCTGGGGCTGGCCGAGGACACTGCCGATGCGGCGATCTCCTGCCAGCAGGTTGGGCCGGTTGAGCTGAGCGACGCCATCGCGCAGGGCAAGGCGCAGGGCGAGGTAGTATTCAAAAAGCGCACCTCGCTGGTGTTTAAAAAGCTGCAGGTGGTGCGTTTCTTCGATCAAAAGCGCCATGCGCTGATCTACCTGAGCTATTCCGACAGGGTGGTCGAGGGATCGCCGAAGAATGCGCTGAGCGCGGTGCCGATTATGCCGTGGCGGGAATAAAAAAAACGCCCTTCGGGGCGTTTTTTACTTGCTCTTCGATCCGTCTCACCTGCTTGTTAACCCTCTCAGCCGTCTGGTAGGGATGACAGGGTGTCGTCAATTATTCCTGCAGGTCACCGCAGAAGCGGTAGCCTTCGCCGTGAATAGTGGCGATGATTTCCGGCGTATCCGGCGTAGATTCAAAGTGCTTACGAATGCGACGAATGGTGACGTCGACGGTGCGATCGTGCGGCTTCAGCTCACGGCCGGTCATTTTCTTCAGTAGATCGGCGCGGGTCTGAATTTTGCCTGGGTTTTCGCAGAAGTGCAGCATGGCGCGGAACTCGCTGCGCGGCAGCTTATACTGTTCGCCGTTCGGGCTGATCAGCGAGCGGCTGTTGATATCCAGCTCCCAGCCGTTGAACTTATAGCTTTCCACCTGACGGCGCTCTTCGCTCGGCATCGCCAGATTCATGGTGCGCGACAGCAGATTGCGCGCGCGGATGGTCAGCTCACGCGGGTTGAAGGGTTTGGTGATGTAGTCATCCGCGCCGATCTCCAGACCAAGGATTTTGTCCACTTCATTATCACGACCGGTCAGGAACATCAGCGCCACGTTTGCCTGCTCGCGCAGCTCGCGCGCCAGCAACAGGCCGTTTTTACCTGGCAGGTTGATATCCATGATCACCAGGTTGACGTCGTTGTCGGTCAATACCTGATGCATTTCAGCGCCGTCGGTTGCCTCATACACGACATAACCTTCTGCCTCAAAAATGCTCTTGAGGGTGTTACGCGTGACCAGTTCGTCTTCAACGATAAGAATGTGTGGGGTCTGCATGTTTCGCTACCTAAAATTTGCCAACAAATCGAAAACAGGGCGTACGCGGGTATTCAGGCTCGCTAAAAAGCGCGGTGTGTGGCGCTTAACCGTTGTACGAAATTATGTTCTTGATACACCATCTATCAACGTCAACAACAGTGTTAGCTCAGCCAGTCAGAATGAATATTGCCTGCCCCAGGAGAGAATCTTTTGGCGCATATCCTAACCGTATTAACAGCAACCTAACAGCACCAACAACAACCGATAAGCATAAAAACAACGCTTCGTTGACTTATATCAAATGCAATTGTAGCACGTTAACACTTATGTGAAAAACTTCTCTTGTAATGCAAGCTTAGCTCACAAAAAATATCAATTTCGCTACATATTCACATTATGTATACGCAAATGATAATTGCGGCAACCTTCCGCTTATTCGTCTGATTAAAAAGATTTTTCAGCGTTTAATTTTAGTTATTACCGATCCAGGTCGCTTTGCTGGCTGACAGCGGCGTTTATTAGATTTTAACATCGTTAACAAATTATTTTCTGAAGCTGCGACATTCCGGCTTTAACAGCAGCAGTGCTACTATACGGCGCGATTTCTAAACACAAATGGAATAATCATGCGTTTCCCCCTTATTCTGGTTTCGCCCGCCCGGGCGGAAAATATTGGCGCAGCGGCGCGGGCGATGAAAACCATGGGCTTTAATGAGCTGCGCATCGTCGCCAGCGACGCCTGGCAGGATCCTGCTGCGCGCCGTGTCGCGCACGGCGCGGGCGAGATCCTCGATAATCTGCGCACCTTCGACGCCTTAAGCGACGCGCTGGCCGATATCGACTTCTCCGTCGCCACCACGGCGCGCAGCCGCGCCAAATTTCGCTACTACGCCACGCCGCAGCAGGTGGAAGCGCAACTGCTGGAGAAGCGTCAGTGGGTGAACAGCATGGCGCTGGTCTTTGGCCGCGAGGATAGCGGGCTGACCAATGAAGAGCTGGATCAGGTCGATCTGCTGACCGGCATCCCGATGGCGCAGGATTATCCTTCGCTCAACCTCGGTCAGGCGGTCATGGTGTACTGCTATCAGCTCGCCGCGCTTAATCGTGTGGCGCCGCCCGCGGCGCAACCGGCGGACGCGCAGCAGCTGGAGGCGCTTCGCCACCGTTTTGAACGGCTGCTGCAAACGCTTGAGGTCGGCGACGATCGCAAAATGGCCGACTGGATCGATCAGCGTATCGGCCTGCTGGAGCAGCGCGACAGCGCCATGCTGCATCGTCTCCTGCATGATGTAGAAAAAAAACTTATAGATAAATCTTCCTGAAAAAGCGCCTTTCACAGCGGCTGATCGCAAAAAGCGCGCAGCAGGCAAACGATTCTGCAGGCATTTTCCGGCTCGGCAGGCAGCAGTGCGCAGCGGCGAAAAAGTGCTCGCCGGACAAATTCGTTGACTTGATCGGCGCTTTGCTTTACTTCTGGAAGGCAGACAGACTCTAAAAGACAGACAGAAAAAATCTCAATGCGTAACTCAACCAGCCTGAACATCACCATTATTACAACCACCATTACCACCGGTAAGGGTGCGGGCTGACGCATACAGGAAAAACAGAAAAAAGCCCGCACCTGAACAGTGCGGGCTTTTTTTTCGGCAAAAATTCAGGAGAGCTTTAACATGCGAGTGCTGAAATTCGGTGGGACCTCGGTAGCGAACGCGGAACGTTTTCTTCGCGTCGCTGACATTCTGGAAAGTAATGCGCAGCAGGGACAGGTTGCCACCGTACTCTCTGCACCTGCGAAGATTACCAACCATCTGGTGGCGATGATCGAGAAGACCATCAGCGGCCAGGACGCGTTGCCCAACATCAGCGACGCCGAGCGTATTTTCGACGAGCTGCTGCAGGGGCTGGCGCAGCGGCAGCCGGGCTTCGACTATGACGGGCAGAAAACCCGCGTCGACCTGGAGTTCGCTCAGCTGAAACAGGTGCTGCACGGCATCAGCCTGCTGGGACAGTGTCCTGACAGCGTCAACGCCGCCATTATCTGCCGCGGCGAGAAGCTCTCAATCGCCATTATGGAGGCGCTGCTGCTGGCGCGCGGCCACGGCGTCACCGTGATCGATCCAGTGGAGAAGCTGCTGGCCGTCGGCCACTATCTCGAATCGACCGTCGATATCGCCGAATCGACGCGCCGCATCGCCGCCAGCCAGATCCCGCCGCGAAATATGATCCTGATGGCCGGCTTTACCGCTGGCAATGAGAAGGGCGAACTGGTGGTGCTGGGGCGTAACGGCTCTGACTACTCCGCCGCGGTGCTGGCCGCCTGTCTGCGTGCCGACTGCTGTGAAATCTGGACCGACGTAGATGGCGTCTACACCTGCGATCCGCGTCAGGTGCCCGACGCGCGCCTGTTGAAGTCGATGTCTTACCAGGAGGCGATGGAGCTCTCCTATTTCGGCGCGAAAGTGCTGCATCCGCGCACCATCGCGCCTATCGCGCAGTTCCAGATCCCGTGCCTGATCAAAAATACCGCCAACCCGCAGGCGCCGGGCACCCTGATCGGGGGCGAAGGGGAGCAGGACGAGAACCCGGTTAAGGGCATCACCAACCTGAATAACATGGCGATGTTCAACGTCTCCGGACCGGGCATGAAGGGCATGGTCGGCATGGCGGCGCGCGTCTTTGCCGCCATGTCGCGCACCGGCATTTCGGTGGTGCTGATTACCCAGTCCTCTTCTGAATACAGCATCAGCTTCTGCGTGCCGCAGAACGAGCAGGCGCGGGCGCGCCGCGTGCTGGAAGAGGAGTTCTACCTGGAGCTGAAAGACGGCCTGCTCGATCCGCTGGGGGTAATGGAACAGCTGGCGGTGATCTCGGTGGTCGGCGACGGCATGCGTACCCTGCGCGGCATCTCCGCTAAATTCTTCTCCGCGCTGGCGCGCGCTAACATTAACATCGTCGCCATCGCGCAGGGCTCGTCAGAGCGCTCTATCTCGGTGGTGGTGAGCAACGATGACGCCACCACCGGCGTGCGCGTGGTGCACCAGATGCTGTTCGCCACCGATCAGGTGATTGAAGTCTTTGTAGTAGGCGTCGGCGGCGTCGGCGGCGCGCTGCTGGATCAGCTCTATCGCCAGCAGGCGTGGCTGAAACAGAAGCATATCGATCTGCGCGTCTGCGGCATCGCCAACTCGCGCGCGCTGCTGACCAACGTGCACGGCATCGACCTGAGCGACTGGAAAGGCGCGCTGAGCGAAGCCAAAGAGCCGTTTAATCCTGACCGCCTGACTCGACTGGTGAAAGAGTATCACCTGCTTAACCCGGTGATCGTCGACTGCACCTCCAGCCAGGCGGTGGCGGATCTCTATGCCGACTTCCTCGGCGACGGTTTCCACGTGGTGACGCCGAACAAAAAGGCCAACACCTCCTCCTGGAACTACTACCAGCAGATGCGCGCCGCCGCCGCGAAATCGCGTCGCAAATTCCTCTACGACACCAACGTCGGCGCGGGGCTGCCGGTGATTGAAAACCTGCAGAATCTGTTAAACGCCGGCGATGAGCTGATTAAGTTTTCCGGTATCCTCTCTGGTTCGCTCTCCTTTATTTTCGGCAAGCTGGACGAGGGCGTGTCGCTCTCGGAAGCGACGAAGCTGGCGCGCGAAATGGGCTTTACCGAGCCCGATCCGCGCGACGACCTCTCTGGCATGGACGTGGCGCGCAAGCTGCTGATCCTGGCGCGCGAAGCGGGCCATAAGCTGGAGCTGAGCGATATCGAGATCGAGCCGCTGCTTCCCGCCAGCCTGAACGAGATCGCCGATGTCGAAACCTTTATGCAGCGCCTGCCGGAGCTGGACAGCGCCTTCGCCGCGCGCGTCGCCGCAGCGCGTGACGAAGGAAAAGTGTTACGCTTCGTCGGCGCGATCGAAGAGGGCGGCGTCTGCAAAGTGAAGATCGACGCGGTCGACAGCAACGATCCGCTCTATAAAGTGAAAAACGGCGAGAACGCCCTGGCGTTTTACAGCCGTTATTATCAGCCGATCCCGCTGGTGCTGCGCGGATACGGCGCGGGAAATGATGTGACGGCGGCGGGCGTCTTCGCCGATCTGCTGCGCACGCTATCGTGGAAGTTGGGAGTTTGATGATGGTAAAAATTTACGCACCGGCCTCGATTGGCAACGTCAGCGTCGGCTTCGACGTGCTGGGCGCGGCGGTGTCGCCGGTGGACGGCGCGCTGCTGGGCGACTGCGTCACGGTAGAAGCGGCGCCGCGCTTTTCGTTGCAGAACAGCGGACGCTTTGTCAGCAAGCTGCCGGACGATCCCAAAGAGAATATCGCCTATCAGTGCTGGCAGCGCTTCTGCGAAGCGATCGGCGAAGAGGTGCCGGTGGCGATGACGCTGGAGAAAAATATGCCGATCGGCTCCGGCCTCGGCTCCAGCGCCTGTTCTGTGGTGGCCGGCTTAATGGCGATGAACGAATTTTGCGGCAAGCCGCTCAGCGACACTCAGCTGCTGACGCTGATGGGCGAGCTGGAAGGGCGCATTTCCGGCAGCGTGCACTATGACAACGTCGCGCCATGCTTCCTCGGCGGCATCCAGCTGATGCTGGAAGAGAACGGCATCATCAGCCAGGCGGTGCCGGGCTTCGACGACTGGCTATGGGTGATGGCCTATCCTGGCATTAAAGTCTCCACCGCCGAAGCGCGCGCCATTCTGCCCGCGCAGTATCGCAAAGAGGATGTGATCAAACATGGCCGTCTGCTGGCGGGCTTTATTCACGCCTGTCATAGCGGTCAGCCGCTGCTGGCCGCTAAACTGATGCAGGATGTGATCGCCGAACCTTACCGCACCAAACTGCTGCCGGGTTTTGCCGAGGCGCGCCAGGCCGCCGTCGACATCGGCGCGCTGGCGTGCGGTATTTCGGGTTCCGGCCCGACGCTTTTCGCCGTTTGCAATCAGATGGAAACGGCGCAGCGGATGGCGGACTGGCTGCGCCAGCACTATCTGCAGAATGATGAAGGCTTCGTCCATATTTGCCGTCTTGATACGGCTGGCGCACGTAAACTGGGATAACGCATGAAACTCTATAACCTTAAGGATCATAACGAGCAGGTGAGCTTTTCGCAGGCGGTAAAACAGGGCCTGGGATCGCAGCAGGGGCTCTTCTTCCCGCTTGAACTGCCGGAATTCGAGCTGACCGACATCGACGCGATGCTGGAGATGGATTTCGTCAGCCGCAGCAGCAAAATTCTCTCTGCCTATATCGGCGATGAAATCGCGCCGCATCAGCTGGCCGAACGCGTTAAAACCGCCTTTGCGTTTCCCGCGCCGGTAGCGAAAGTCAGCGACGATATCTCCTGTCTGGAGCTGTTCCACGGCCCAACGCTGGCGTTTAAAGATTTCGGCGGCCGCTTTATGGCGCAGATGCTCTCTTACGTCTCAGGCGCGGACGAGCAGATCACTATCCTGACCGCGACCTCCGGCGATACCGGCGCGGCCGTGGCGCACGCCTTTTACGGTATGGAAAACGTCCGCGTGGTGATTCTCTACCCGCAGGGCAAAATCAGCCCGCTGCAGGAGAAGCTGTTCTGCACGCTGGGCGGCAATATCGAAACCATCGCCATCGACGGCGACTTCGACGCCTGTCAGGCGCTGGTGAAGCAGGCGTTCGACGACGAGGAGCTGAAAAAGGCGATCGGCCTGAACTCCGCGAACTCCATCAATATCAGCCGCCTGTTGGCGCAGATCTGCTATTACTTCGAAGCGGTGGCGCAGCTGCCGCAGGAGAAACGCAATCAGCTGGTGGTATCGGTGCCGAGTGGCAACTTCGGCGATCTTACCGCCGGCTTGCTGGCGAAATCGCTTGGCCTGCCGATCAAGCGCTTTATCGCCGCCACCAACGCCAACGACACCGTGCCGCGCTTCCTGCAGGGCGGCAGCTGGACGCCGAACGCCACGGTCGCCACGCTGTCGAACGCCATGGACGTCAGCCAGCCGAATAACTGGCCGCGCGTAGAGGAGCTGTTCCGCCGCAAAACCTGGCGCCTGACCGATCTCGCCTACGGCGCAGTGAGCGATGAGACTACCGAGGCGACGATGCGCGAGCTGGCGGAAATCGGCTATATCTCTGAACCCCATGCGGCCATCGCCTATCGTCTGCTGCGCGATCAGCTGCAGGAAGGGGAGTTCGGCCTGTTCCTCGGCACGGCGCACCCGGCGAAATTCAAAGAGAGCGTCGAGGCGATTCTCGGCCAGGCGCTTCCGCTGCCGCAGGAGCTGGCGGACCGGGCCGGTCTGCCGCTGCTGTCGCACGCTATGCAGGCGGATTTCGCGCCGCTGCGCGCGTTTCTGCTGAAGGCGTAATCGCTAACGGCGCGAAGCGCGCCGGTTTGCCCGGCTGCCGGGCATCCACCGGCGCGCGAGTCTGCGTTAGTTATAGACGAGGTTAAAGGTCGCCATACTGTCGGCCTTGCCTGCCTTGATCTGCGGCTCCGTCTGGATATATTGCGCTTTGAACTCCAGCGTCTGGACCTGATTCGGTGTGTTAAGTGTCGCCAGCACCGGCAGTTGATCGGTAGGCGTATTGAGCGGCACCCGTCCACCCGCGGCAACCTGCAGGCCGGAACCGTAGGAGAGCGCGACGCCGACGCCCGAGGCGGAGTCAGCCTGGGGCGTGAGCGCCAGCGCATCTTTATCCCCGGCGGCAGCCATGCCGAAGAAGCCGACTCTTACCGAGGCGCTGTTTTCGCACAGGATCTGAATCTGAAACGATTTTTCGCTGCCCGCTTTGCTGCCCACGCCGCTAAATTCGCCTTTACTGACTTTCCCCATGTCCACATTGATCGCCGACTGATTTGACGTTACCGCGCAGCTGCCATATTTCACGGTGAAGCTGGATAAAATAATTCTTGGTTTATCGGCGATCGGCTGACTGCTGGCGGCGCTGTCGCCTGCCAGTAACGTGGCGGTGCCAATCGGAGTCTCGGGCACGTTAGCGGGCTGATTACCCGGCTGGAGCGGAGAGCCTTGCGACGGGATTTTATAAAAGACCACGTAAGATTGCAGGGTCAGCGTATTGGCCTGATTGATTTGCGCGCTGGTCATCGAGCTGCAGACAGAGCTGCGTTTGCCTTTCGCCGTCGTATCGTAAAACAGGCCGCCGCAGTAAGTGGGTTCTTTAAAACCGATGGCGAAACCGATGCCCTCAGTTCCCGCGATACGGTAAATCGGCGTGGTGTGGCCGCCGGCCAGCGTCGCCTGCAGGCCACTCTCTTCGGCATCGATCGCATAGCCGATATCTTTATAGTTCAGGCCGTTCTCCCCGCTGTTTTTGTTGCAGCTAAAGGCGTTGTTGTTATCCAGCGGCATCTGCGCGGAAATGGGCGTGCCGTCAGCGGCGCCGGGCAGATAGTTGACGTCGTGGGTCTGCACCACGATCTGGCTGACGCCGTGACACTCCTCCTGGGCGAGCGCCTGCTGGCTGAACAGCGCCGCTAAAACCAGCAGCGGCGGAGTGATGGAAAGGGTGAAGTTCATTTGAGATTCCTGTTGGTTAGCGGCAGACGGCGGAGACCAGTTTGACCGGGCTGGCTGAAGGCGTGTTCGGCAGACGGAAGGGCGCCTGGCAGGTTTTCGCCGCGCCATCTTCTCGCCAGCTCAGCGTAATGGTTCCCTGCGCCGGCACGCCGCTGAGATAGAGCTGTCCTTTCTCGGCGACGATGCCGCTGGTGCTGCTGCCTTTTCCCTGCGCCGGCAGATCCAGCTGCGCCGCCGCGCCGAAGGGCGGCGTCCCATCCCGATAGGCCAGCGTAAACAGCACCCGATTGCCGATATGGGTGGCGTAGTCGATCATCACCACCGCGCCGCGGGTGGGAATCGCGGTCTGCGCGCCCAGCTCGACGTCGACGTTATCCGGCAGCGTATCCGCTTCCAGTTCAATGCTGTTCTTGTGGTAGGGCGACAGCGAGGGAACCACCGCATAGCCGCGCCGATCGGTGCTGACGTCGCTGGCGCTCTGGATGGTCACGTCGCTGGCGCCAGGCACCCGGACAATGCCGAAGGTGTCGCCCAGCGGCTGACTCAGGGTGATGCCATGCGCATGGGCGACGATGCCGCCCGCCAGGCCGTAGCTAAGCTGGCTGCTGCGTTTGTCATGACTGATGCCGAGGCTGGCCGTGCCGCTGCCGCCGCGATAGCTCAGCGAGGCGTTGCTGTTAACGTTCTGTCCTTTGCTGTCGTGACCCTGCTGCAGGCTGTAATAGAGGTTTTTGTTCTCCAGCATCGATCCTGACAGCGCCACCTGCTGGGAGGTCTCACCCCTGTTGTCGGTATTCATGCTGTAGCTGACCGAGCTGTCCGGCAGCAGAGCGCTAAGGGGAATGCTGAGGTTAAAGGTAATGGCGCGATCGGCTTTTCTGCTGCCGCTGGAATCGGTATAAAAGTAACCCACGCCCCAGGAGGCGCTTTTAAAGGTGCTGTAATAGCCGAGATGCAGCGTCCGCTCCTCGCTGCCGGTTCGCCAGTAACTTTGCATATAGGCTGCCAGGCTGAGGCTGCCGTAGTCGCCGAATCCCTGCGACACGGAGACCTCTGAACGGCTGCGCTTGTTATTAACAAAAGAGGTCGGGCTCATCAGGGCGTTTGCTTCGCTGAAAGAGTAGAAGCCGCCGGAAGAGTAGCGGTAGTTCGCCATGCTGAAGGTGGTGTTGGTCGAAGCGAAACTTTTCTGATACTGCACCCGCACCGACTGGCCGGCACTGCGCCTGTTCTGAGGCAGCTCGGTTTTCGCCCAGCTCACATCCACCCCGACGGAACCAAAATCGCCAAATCCTTTCCCCAGCCCCGCCGCCGCGGAATGGTAGTTTTGCGCCACCAGCGCGCCGCCGAAAGCGGTGAAATCCATCGGCAGGCCGTAGAACAAGGTAGATTGCATAAACAGGGGCGAACGCAGCGGCGTGCTGCCGGCGTAGTGATAGCGGCCGACGCTGACGCTGTAGCGCTTATGGCCCTGGCGCAGCATAAAAGGAATGGCGGAGTAGGGCTGGGTAAACTTGCGCTCCGAGCCGTCGCTCTCTTTGATGACGACTTCCAGATCGCCGCTTTGCGCCGTGGGATAGAGATCCCTGATCTCGAACGCGCCGGGCGCGACCTGAGTTTCATAGATCACATAACCATGCTGGCTCACCGTCACTCTGGCGTTGCTGTGGGCAATGCCATGGATAACCGGCGCGAAGCCGCGCTGGCTGTCCGGCAGCATCGTGTCGTCAGACATCATCTGCATCCCGCGAAACTGCACGCTGTCGAACACCTCGCCGGAGGTATAGGTATCGCCCACGCGAAACTGACTGCGCAGCATTTTAATATCGCGCTCAAGATAAGTGGTTTGCGACTGCCAGTGACTGGTCAGATCGTAACGGTAGGTAGAGGTATTGCGCAGACGCCAGGCGCCGAGATTGGCGCCGCTGCGCAGGCTCAGCAGGGAAGATTGCCAGTCGCTGCCCTCATTACGGGAGCGGGTGCCGGAAAGGGTGTAATCAACGAAGGCCGCCGGAACGCCCTCATCCCATTTAGCCGGATCGATATAGTCGCCTTTTTTTTCCGTCAGGGCGATTTGCGGAATACTGATCGTCAGCTGCTGCTGCGAAAAGTCGAACCGCGTCGAGGCGTCGGGAATAAAGTCGCCCAGCTCCTGTACCGTTTCGCCCTCTTTAAGCCGGTCGAAAGCGGAAAACGCGCGCACGTTAACGCCCATCTCCGCCAGCTGACGCACCGTCAGTAGCGGAACCAGCCCGTTACGTCCTTCGACAAAGGTCACGTCGCGACTCTCCCAGACATTATTATTCAGCAAAACGGTGACGTGATAGGTGCCCGGCTGCTCGCCGCCTTCCCGGCTGAAATAGTGCAGATCGGCGGTTTTCTGCTGCTGCGAAGAGAACTCCAGCGCCGCGGGATTGAAATAATCCTCTGCAAAAGCGGTACGCGCCGGACTCATCAGCATCAGCACGCCAGGCAGACCCGCCAGCCAGGGATGCAGGGGATAAGAGTGGCGTTTTTTCGCCTTAGAGGCGGCGTTGAGCGTCGGGATGCTTACTTTCACGTCGATATTTCCAGAGGCAATCCGCTTCGAGAAAGCTTTACGCTGCGCGGATCGGGAGAATTAACGGGTCTGCTCCGGCGTAGTGCCGCCAAAGTCGTTAATCGCCGACCATGTCACGGGACCGGTACCGGCGGCTGGCCAGCGCCGATCTTCGCCCGGACCAATCATGCCCGGCTGCTGAATGTCATGGCCGCCGACGCTCAGGCGGTAAAAAGAGACGAAATAGGGCGTCGGGTTATGGCCAATCAGCTGATTGCCCTCGCGGCGAAACGTCAGCTGGCGCCAGGCCTCTGCGGGCGAGCCGGTTAACCCTTTGGGGCGGTAAAAAAGTTTGAATTTAGATTTGATATTGATTTGCAGCTGATTGTTTTGATCGCGCGACGAGGGCGCAATAGATTTAATGTTTAGCCAGAATACGGACTCGCGATCTTTCGGCAGCGGCAGACCGTTATAGTTAATACGCAAGATATTCTCTTTTTCCGCATCGAGACGGAATAGAGGCGGCGTCACGATAAAAGGCACCGGCGTTTTACTGTTATCGCTATTTTCAATCCACGACTGCACCAGATAAGGCGTATCTTTATCCTCATTGGTTACGGTCAGCGTGGCTTCTTTTTTCCTTCCTGGAAAACGACGCGCGTTCCGCCCATCACAATACCCGCCTGCGCCGCGATGCTCAGCAGAGAGGCTGAAAGAAGAACGAGAGGTCTGATCTTTTTTAAAATAAAAAATGTCATTGCGGTTATTCTTTTTCAGGAAGTCGCAGGCAGGGTTTCCCCTGCCGTCGATCAGTTGTAAACCATCACGAAATTAGAGGTGGCGTTCGCAGGGCCCACGGCGATAGCTGCGCCATCGCTTTTATAATCGGCGAAGAAGTTCAGGTCGGCGGAACCGCCATCCTTGCCGCTGCCGCTGGTGACGTTGACCGCTTTTGAAATCGAGCCGATGGCCACCGGCGTGGCGCGGTCGGACTCATAGAGCTTGATGCCGACGCCGGTCGCGCCGCCGGTGGTCTTCAGCAGCGTGCTGTCGCCGCTATCTTTATCGCCGTCAAACAGCACGGCCACGTTGGCGACCGACTCAGGACAGTTTTTCACTGAAATCGTGAAAGGGGTTTGCGTGGTCTCGGTGCGGCTTTCAAAGTAGGACTTCGCCCATTTGCCTAAATCCACGGTCTGGCTTTTGCTTGCCGCGGAAATTTCGCAGGAGACGTCGGTGATTTCGCCGGTAAATTTCACTTCGCCACCTGCGCCTTGAGTGCCCGCCTCTGCGCCCGGGTTGGTATGAATAGGCGACGCTCCATCAGTGGGCTCTGCAAAGGCTGCGCCGGAGGTCATCAACCCCGCCAGAATTACTGGCAGCACGCTGTTTTTAATCTTCATTGAAAGTGTCTCTTTTCAGTTCATGCAAAATAATCAGGGGAAACCTTTCCCTGTGGCCTAATTACATTTCAAAAGCAGCTATAGCCCTGCGCCTGGCCAGGCTATGAGGCGAATAGTATTCCGCAGTTTTTCTATATCGATATTCAACAGGTGAAGGCTTTTATAAATAGCAAATATGTTGCTGTGAATTTATTACCTGAGATTAACTTTTTTAAAACGCAGCCTGGCAATAAAAGGTTGTTGTTAATTTTTTTGAGGAGATATTAAGAATAATCATGCAATTAAATGCTTTTCTTTGCGCGGGTGCTAACGGAGTAAAATACGGCTGCGTTTGCTATGACGAATAATGCATGCGCGCTGTGCCGCAGCCGAAATAATAGCGCCTTTGCCGCCGCGCAATCGGGCGGCAAAGCCTGCGCTTATTTCTGCTGGTAACGCTTAAACACCAGCTCGTTCTCGCTGCTGCTCGCTTTATCAAAGACGTAGCCGTCCACATCGAACTGCTTCAGCGCGTCGGGATCGGTCAGACGATGCTGGATAACGTAGCGGCTCATCAGGCCGCGCGCTTTTTTAGCGTAAAAGCTGATCACTTTGAACGCGCCGTTCTTTTCGTCGAGGAACACCGGCTTCACCAGGCGGCCTTGCAGCTGTTTCGGCTTAATCGCCCGGAAATACTCGTCCGACGCCAGGTTAATCAGCACCTCGTCGCCCTGTTCCTGCAGCGCGGCGTTAAGATGCTGCGTCAGCAGATCGCCCCAGAAGCTGTAGAGATCTTTACCTGCCGGGCTGGCCAGCTTAATGCCCATCTCGAGACGATAGGGCTGCATCAGGTCGAGCGGACGCAGCACGCCGTACAGGCCGGAGAGCATGCGCAGATGCTGCTGGGCGAAGTCGAAATCCGCTTCGCTGAAGCTCTCTGCCTGCAGACCGGTGTAGACGTCGCCTTTAAACGCCAGAATCGCCTGGCGCGCATTCTCCGGCGTAAAATCGGGCTGCCAGCTGTTGAAGCGTTCGGCATTCAGGTGCGCCAGCTTATCGCTGATACCCATAAGCGAAGCGATCTGCGCCGGTGAGAGATCGCGCGCCACCTCGATCAGCTGTTGTGATTTTTCTAACAGCGCAGGCTGGGTATAGCGCCGGGTCGCCAGCGGGCTGCTAAAATCGAGCGTTTTGGCGGGTGAGATCACCATTAACATAATCGCTTCCTCGGTTATCCTTTGTCGCTACAGGGAAATGTCACTTATCAGGCCGCCGAGTGTAACAAAAAAGCCGCAGCGACAGGCAAATCGCAGCCATTCGTTCGCGCTATCGTAAACGGCATCTGGCGACCTTGCGCCTCGGTTGCCGCATGATATTATCGCAACAGCCTTTTTCACCCTGACATTACATAAGAGACAACAGACATGACGGACAAACTGACCTCCTTGCGTCAACTCACCACCGTTGTCGCCGACACCGGCGATATCGCAGCCATGAAGCTCTATCAGCCGCAAGACGCGACCACCAACCCTTCTCTGATCCTGAACGCCGCGCAGATCCCTGAATACCGCAAGCTGATCGACGAAGCGATTAGCTGGGCGCGCGAGCAGAACGGCAGCAAAGATGAGCTGATCTCGCTGGTGTCGGACAAACTGGCCGTCAACATTGGTCTGGAAATCCTCAAGCTGATTCCGGGCCGCATCTCGACCGAAGTCGACGCGCGTCTCTCCTATGACACCGAAGGCAGCATCGCCAAAGCGCGCAGCCTGATTAAACTCTACAACGACGCGGGCATCAGCAACGACCGTATCCTGATCAAGCTGGCGTCAACCTGGCAGGGCATCCGCGCGGCGGAGCAGCTGGAAAAAGAAGGCATTAACTGTAACCTGACGCTGCTCTTCTCCTTCGCCCAGGCGCGCGCCTGCGCTGAAGCGGGCGTGTTCCTGATTTCGCCGTTCGTGGGCCGTATCCTCGACTGGTACAAAAACAATACCGACAAGAAAGAGTACGCGCCGCACGAAGATCCGGGCGTGGTGTCGGTTTCTGAAATCTACAGCTACTACAAGCAGCACGGTTATGAAACCGTAGTGATGGGCGCAAGCTTCCGTAACGTCGGCGAGATCCTGGAGCTGGCGGGCTGCGATCGCCTGACCATCTCTCCGGCGCTGCTGAAAGAGCTGGCGGAGAGCGAAGGCACGGTTGAGCGTAAGCTGAGCTACAGCGGCGACGTTAAAGCGCGTCCGGCGAAGATGACCGAATCTGAGTTCCTGTGGCAGCACAACCAGGATCCGATGGCGGTCGCGAAGCTGGCGGAAGGCATCCGTAACTTCGCCGTCGACCAGGGCAAGCTTGAGAAAATGATCGCCGACCTGCTGTAATCCGTTGCCGTGGCGGCCTGGCCGCCACGGTTTTCTCTTTGCCTCACTTTCTATTATCCTCTCTGCTATTCCTCTTTTGTCTTACCGCTTTGCGGTCAACCCGGGTAACAACATCATGGATACTTTACGCATTGGCCTGATCTCCGTTTCCGATCGCGCCGCGAACGGCATTTATCAGGATCAGGGCATTCCGGCGCTGGAAGCCTGGCTAAGCAGCGCGCTGGCGACCCCTTTTACGACCGAAACCCGGCTGGTGCCGGATGAGCAGCCGCTAATCGAACAGGCGATCTGCGAGCTGGTGGACGAGCGTTTCTGCCATCTGGTGCTTACCACCGGCGGCACCGGCCCGGCACGCCGCGACGTCACGCCCGACGCCACGCTGGCGGTGGCCGATCGCGAAATGCCCGGCTTCGGCGAACAGATGCGTCAGATTAGCCTGCAGTTTGTGCCTACGGCCATTCTGTCGCGCCAGGTCGGCGTAATCCGCAAACAGTCGCTGGTGCTGAATCTGCCAGGACAGCCGAAGTCGATTAAAGAGACGCTGGAAGGGGTGAAAGAGGCCGACGGCAAGGTGAAAGTGCCGGGGATTTTTGCGGCTGTACCCTATTGTTTACAGCTTCTGGAAGGGCCTTACGTTGAAACGCATCGCGAAGTGGTAGCAGCTTTTCGCCCCAAAAGCGCCATAAAGCAGATAAATAACTAAAAATTCGTCATTTCAGGCATAGCCTCTGGCGACGCTGGTGTAGTGAAAGATGGACGGTATAGTAAGCGTAAATTTACAAATCCAACTTTACCTCTGGAACCTGTACGCTTATGGATGCACATGCTGCCCATCGCCTGAAAAAGCAAGATTACAAAACGCTGTCGCTGGCCGCGCTCGGCGGCGCGCTGGAGTTCTACGACTTTATCATTTTCGTCTTTTTCGCCGCCGTTATCGGCGAGCTCTTCTTCCCGCCTGATATTCCTGACTGGCTGCGCCAGCTGCAAACTTTTGCGATTTTCGCCGCCGGCTATCTGGCGCGCCCGCTCGGCGGCCTGATCATGGCGCATTTCGGCGACAAGGTAGGGCGCAAGAAAATGTTCAGCCTGAGCATCCTGCTGATGGCGCTGCCGACGCTGGCGATGGGCGTGCTGCCCACCTACGATACGGCGGGCATCGCCGCGCCGCTGCTGATGCTGCTGCTGCGCCTGCTGCAGGGCGCGGCGATTGGCGGCGAAGTGCCGGGCGCCTGGGTGTTTGTGGCGGAGCATGTGCCGGAAAAGCGGATCGGTTTCGCCTGCGGCACCCTGACCGCCGGGCTTACGGCAGGGATCCTGCTGGGTTCGCTGGTTGCGACCGCCATCAACAGCAGCATGACGCCGCAGACGGTCGCCAGCATCGGCTGGCGTATTCCCTTCTTCCTTGGCGGGCTGTTTGGGCTGCTGGCGATGTATCTGCGTCGCTGGCTGCATGAGACGCCGGTTTTCCAGCAGATGCAGCAGCGTAAAATGCTGGCCGATACGCTGCCGTTAAAAACCGTACTCACTCAACATAGAGGCGGCGTTCTGCTCTCTATGCTGCTTACCTGGCTGCTCTCCGCCTGTATCGTGGTGGTGATTTTAATGGCGCCTGCGCTAATGCAGAAACAGCACGCGATCGGTGCCGCGCTGAGTTTGCAGGCCAACTGTCTGGCGACGGTAATGCTGCTGGCGGGCTGCGTGATTGCCGGGTGGCTGGTGGACTGGATAGGCGCGGCGAAAACCCTGATGGGCGGCTCGCTGCTGCTGGCAGTTTGCAGCTGGCATTTTTTCGCCAGCCAGACGCCGGATGGCGACGGTCTCTTCTTTAACTACGGGCTGGCGGGGCTGAGCGTCGGCGTGGTGGGTGTGGTGCCTTATCTGATGGTGCGCGCCTTTCCGGCACCGGTACGCTTTACCGGCATCTCTTTCTCCTACAATGTTGCCTACGCCATCTTTGGCGGCCTGACGCCCATCTTCGTCACGTTGATCCTGCGCCTGACGCCGCTGGCGCCGGCCTGGTATGTGCTGGCGCTGACGCTGGTCGGATTGCTGATCGGGATGTGGCTTTACCATGTTGAACGGCAGGGCGCGCTGGCGAGTGATACGCGCCTGTAGCCAGGCGCGTCAGGAGAGATTAGTCGACGGCGGCCGCTTTCGGCGTAGCCGCGGCGCGCTTCATCAGCGGCGCGGTAAGCAGGTAAACAAGGCAGGCGACGATAATCGAGTTGAAAACCGGCACGCCGCGTTCAACCAGCAATCCGGTGGCGCTCCCTGCCACGCTGGCGATCAGCGCAGGCCAGCCGATAAGCCGCGAAGTCGCCGGCAGCGCGTTGCTGTCGCGGCTTTGCGCCAGCGTCTGGCGATCGGTCTTCAGCAGATAGTAATCCACAATCATCACGCCCAGCACCGGCGGGAAGATTACGCCCAACAGCTCCAGAAAATCGACGAAGCGATCGAGAATGCCTAGCACTGAGCAGAGCGTGCCGAGAAAACCCAGCAGCAGGGTAATGACGCTGTAGCGCGGCTTAAAGCCGGTCAGCCCTTCCGTGGCGTTGGCGATGCCCAGCGCGGAAGAGTAAAGGTTGAGGTCGTTAATGCGCAGGGTCGAAAAGACCACCGCGAACAGCCCCAGCGTGCTGGTCGTCTGGGTAATGATGGCGATGATGTCAGAAGTATGCAGCTCTTTCGCAATCAAAATGGCCAGGCCGTTAACGCCGTACTCGCCCGCCAGAATGGTCAGCATCGTAATGGCGAAAACGTCTTTGCCGCTGCGTGAGAAGCGCGTCAGATCCGGCGTCATCAGGCTGGCGAGAATGGCGCCGCCGATCACCATGGTAATGGCGGCGCTCACGGTAATGGCCTCTGTGGCCGCAACTGGCGGAATGGTGCTGCCCGTCTGCCCGTGAAACGCGTGCCAGAAGATCCAGCCGACCAGCGCGATAAACAGCGGAACCGCCACGCGCGCGGTAAAACGCAGCGCCTTAAAGCCAAAGGCGACCAGCAGCGTCAGCACTGCGCCCGATAAAGAGGCGGACTGCGCGAAGCTCAGCTTGCCGTCCAGGGCGTAGCTCAGCGACCGGGCGAAAACCGCATTCTGAATGCCAAACCAGCCTAGCAGGCTGACGGCGACCAGCAGGCCGATCAGCACCGAACCGTGGCGGCCGAAGCCGCACCAGCGTGCCAGTAGGCTGCCCGACAGACCTTCGCGCATCCCGGCGTAGCCGAGCGCAAAAGTCAGAAAACCAAACAGCAGGCTCGCCAGGGTAATAGCGGTAAAGGCTTCGCCGAGCGTCATGCTGTTGCCGAGCACGGCGCCGAGCATAAACTGATCGAGCGCGGTCAGCATGCCCATATGCACGATAGCGACGCTAAGCAGCGAGAGCCTTTCGCCCGCAGGCACCCGGCTCAACGGGTAGTCATCAAATTTACTCACAACAGGTTTTCCTTGCCGGTTTAAATAAAAGAGACGCCTTTGCTGAGCAGCTTCTCTGGGAGATAGTTCTCCAGCGACTCAGCGCGGCAGTACTGCTCGAACTGCTGCAGCGAATGCACGCCCGCTTTTTGATAGAGGGTGGCGATGCGGTTGCCGATGGTTTTCACGCTAAGGTTGTAAATCCGGGCGATCTCTTTGGCGCTGAATCGCCTGAGCAGCAGAAAAATCACATCCAGTTCGGCGGGCGTAAACAGAGGGTGTTCAAGCTGGGTGTTCAGCACTGAGCTCTTTTGCGGATGAATAAACGTCAGCGCGGTAATGCTTTCCACCGGACGCGCGTTCCAGATACAGCCCAGAAAAACGTTACGGCTATCAAAGACCGGGTATTTTTCGCTGATAAAAGGGGTAAGATAGTTTTTCCCATACCAGTAATGCGTTTCTATAACGGCGACGCACGCTTTCAACGTCCTGGCTTTTTCGTCGTGCTCGCAAAACTCATCGGCACAATCGCTCCAGGGCGTGGGAAACTCATTATCTTTTTTTCCCTCTAAAGAATAGTTTTTAGGCGTAGCGGTATATAAGCGCGCCGCGCTATTCATATAGAGATGTTGTGACGCCGCATCTTTAAAACCCCATGGCGTAGGTAATAGATCCATGGTGGTGGCAAAGGCGGCAAGAAAATCGTCGATACTGCGATATGGGCTGCCCATAGCGCCTCGCTGATTAGGTGCGGATTATAATCTTTTTGCCAGATAATAACGGGCAAAGCGCTGCGCGTAGCCATCCTGTTCGCCGTAGACGCGATAACCAAGCTTCTCGTAGAAGCCGCGCGCCTGAAAGCTTAAGGTATCCACCACCGCCATATGGCAGCCGCGGCGGCGCGCTTCCTCTTCGGCTTTTTGCATCAGCTCGCGTCCGGTGCCGTGCTTGCGATGCGCCTCGTCGATCCATAAATAGTGAATATCCAGCGTGCCGAACCAGGTGTGCGCCAGTAGCCCGCCCTGAATATGTTGTTCATCGTCATATAATATAACGTTGAGCGGCTTCATATTAACGTCGGCGAAGCGGCTATTATGCTGCCAGAGCTGTTGAATAATATATTCTTCAGTCTGACGATCCTCAATATGGCCGATCTTTATTTCCATATAATAATGTCCATATGATGAAAATTTGAAAAGAGCTGAGGGGATGTAAAATGCTCGGAATTTCCATTATTACCATGAGGATCGGTCGGACGCAAGAGATAATATTCCTCCTGTGATTTAAGCCACTTAATATTATCATAGGGCCAGTTATTTGATGGCTATGGCAACGCGACTATTCGCCGACATCAGGGAAAAGAGAAAAAGAAGTTAGCTTTGCAATAATAACGATAATATATTTCTTCGGCTCCTTTGCTGAGCCGACCGCTTCACACCGCACTGAATCAACATGCTGTTCAACAGGCCGCGCTTTGCGCGGCTTTTTTCTTTGCGCAGCCGAAGGCGCGAAGCGCGAATGGCACAGAAAAGCCGGCGGCGAAAAAAAATTTTCTTTTAACCCTTGATGCGCTTCGAAGCGGCCCCATTTAGTTGTCATCGAGCGTTGTGAGCCCGGGAAAAAAAGCGAGTAATGGCGGTTGAAAGCCAACAAAGCGCCCGCATTAAGGGTTCACAACCCAAATTGACAAAGAATTTAAGTGGGAGACGTTTAGATGGGTAAGATTATTGGTATTGACCTGGGTACAACCAACTCTTGTGTTGCGATCATGGACGGCGGTAAAGCGCGCGTGCTGGAGAATGCCGAAGGCGATCGCACCACGCCCTCAATTATTGCTTATACGCAGGATGGCGAAACTCTGGTGGGCCAACCGGCTAAACGTCAGGCGGTGACCAACCCGCAGAATACGCTGTTCGCTATCAAGCGTCTGATCGGCCGTCGCTTCCAGGACGAAGAAGTGCAGCGTGATATTAAAATCATGCCGTACAAAATCACCTCTTCCGACAACGGCGACGCCTGGCTGGAAGTAAAAGGTCAGAAAATGGCGCCGCCGCAGATCTCTGCGGAAGTGCTGAAGAAAATGAAAAAGACCGCTGAAGACTACCTCGGCGAACCGGTGACCGAAGCCGTTATCACCGTTCCGGCCTACTTTAACGATGCGCAGCGTCAGGCGACCAAAGACGCCGGCCGTATCGCAGGTCTGGAAGTAAAACGTATTATCAACGAACCGACCGCAGCCGCGCTGGCTTACGGTCTGGATAAAGGCCAGGGCAACCGCACCATCGCGGTTTACGACCTGGGCGGCGGTACCTTCGATATCTCTATTATCGAAATCGACGAAGTCGACGGCGAAAAAACCTTTGAAGTTCTGGCCACCAACGGTGACACCCACCTGGGCGGCGAAGACTTCGACAGCCGTCTGATCAACTATCTGGTTGCCGAATTCAAGAAAGATCAGGGCATCGATCTGCACAACGATCCGTTGGCGATGCAGCGCCTGAAAGAAGCGGCAGAGAAAGCGAAAATCGAGCTCTCTTCTGCGCAGCAGACCGACGTTAACCTGCCGTACATCACGGCGGACGCAACCGGTCCGAAACACCTGAACATCAAAGTGACCCGCGCGAAGCTCGAGTCGCTGGTAGAAGATCTGGTCAGCCGCTCTATCGAGCCGCTGAAAGTTGCGCTGCAGGATGCGGGGCTCTCTGTCTCCGACATCAACGACGTGATCTTGGTCGGTGGTCAGACGCGTATGCCGATGGTGCAGTCCAAAGTGGCTGAGTTCTTCGGTAAAGAGCCGCGTAAAGACGTTAACCCGGACGAAGCGGTTGCCGTCGGCGCTGCGGTACAGGGCGGCGTGCTGGCGGGCGACGTCAAAGACGTGCTGCTGCTGGACGTGACCCCGCTGTCGCTGGGTATCGAAACCATGGGTGGCGTGATGACCTCGCTGATCAGCAAGAACACCACGATCCCAACCAAGCACAGCCAGGTGTTCTCAACCGCTGAAGACAACCAGTCTGCCGTGACCATTCACGTGCTGCAGGGCGAGCGTAAGCGTTCAAGCGATAACAAATCGCTGGGTCAGTTCAACCTTGACGGCATTCAGCCGGCACCGCGCGGCATGCCGCAGATCGAAGTCACCTTTGATATCGATGCGGACGGCATCCTGCACGTTTCGGCGAAAGACAAGAACAGCGGCAAAGAGCAGAAGATCACCATCAAAGCCTCTTCCGGTCTGAACGAGGACGAAATCGAAAAAATGGTTCGAGATGCAGAAGCGAACGCTGAATCGGATCGTAAGTTCGAAGAGCTGGTGCAGACGCGCAACCAGGGCGACCAGATTGCGCACAGCACCCGTAAGCAGCTGGAAGAAGCGGGCGATAAGCTCTCCGCCGACGACAAAGCGCCCATCGAGTCCGCCCTGAGCGAGCTGGAAACCGCGCTGAAAGGCGAAGATAAAGAGGCGATCGACGCTAAAATGCAGGCGCTGATGCAGGTTTCCAGCAAGCTGATGGAAGCGGCGCAGCAGCAGCAGGCAGGTGGCGCGGATGCAGCCGACGCTTCTGCGAAGAAAGACGACGACGTGGTCGACGCTGAATTCGAAGAAGTGAAAGACAACAAAAAATAATTGCCCCTGACCGGGCGCGACGGTTGGCCTGACAGCCGTTGAAACCAGCACGGGCGTAGGAGATCTCTCCACGCCCGTGCGAGCATGTTAAGGGCTAAAAATGGCGAAGAGTGACTACTACGAGATTTTAGGCGTCTCCAAATCCGCAGACGAACGTGAAATTAAAAAGGCGTATAAACGCCTGGCGATGAAGTTCCACCCCGACCGTAATCCGGGTGACAAAGAAGCGGAAGCCAAATTCAAAGAGGTCAAGGAAGCCTACGAAATCCTGACCGACGCGCAGAAGCGCGCGGCATACGATCAGTACGGTCATGCGGCCTTTGAACAGGGCGGCATGGGCGGCGGTGGATTCGGCGGCGGCGGCTTTGGCGGCGGCGGCGCGGACTTCAGCGATATCTTTGGCGACGTCTTCGGCGATATCTTTGGCGGCGGTCGTCGTCAACGCGCAGCGCGCGGCGCCGATTTACGCTACAACATGGAGCTGACGCTGGAAGAAGCGGTGCGCGGCGTGACCAAAGAGATCCGCATCCCGGCGCTGCAGGAGTGCGACGTCTGCCACGGCAGCGGCGCGAAGGCGGGCTCTCAGCCGCAAACCTGTCCGACCTGCCACGGCGCAGGGCAGGTGCAGATGCGTCAGGGCTTCTTTACCGTACAGCAGGCCTGTCCGACCTGTCACGGTCGCGGCTCGGTGATTAAAGATCCGTGCAACGCCTGCCATGGTCATGGACGCGTCGAGAAATCGAAAACCCTGTCGGTGAAAATCCCCGCAGGCGTCGATACCGGCGATCGCATTCGTCTCAGCGGCGAAGGCGAAGCGGGCGAGCAGGGCGCGCCGGCCGGCGATCTCTACGTTCAGGTATCGGTGAAGAAACACCCGATCTTCGAGCGTGAAGACAACAACCTTTACTGCGAAGTGCCGATCAACTTTGCCATGGCGGCGCTGGGCGGCGAGATCGAAGTCCCGACGCTTGATGGACGCGTGAAGCTGAAAGTCCCGGCTGAAACGCAGACCGGCAAGCTGTTCCGCATGCGCGGCAAAGGGGTGAAATCGGTGCGCGGCGGCGCGGTCGGCGATCTGCTGTGCCGTGTCGTGGTGGAAACGCCGGTTAATCTGAACGAGAAGCAGAAAAAGCTGCTGCGCGACCTGGAAGAGAGCTTTGGCGGCCCGACCGGCGAGAACAACAGCCCGCGTTCGAAAAGCTTCTTTGACGGCGTGAAGAAGTTCTTTGACGATTTAACCCGCTAATTCGTATTCGGTAAGCATAAAGCCAGCGCTCAGTCGCTGGCTTTTTTTATGCTGTTTTCGCCGCATAGTGCTTAAAGTTCCGTAAATACGCCTTTTAATAACCGAACAACGGTTTGTTAACCGCTATGATAGCTGCTGCTCTGGAATAGCACAGGTAATGAGTCGGGAGATGATGTGAATATTAAACTTAAAAAATGGCTACAGAATGATGCTACAAGCGGCGTCGTGCTTATTCTGGCGGCTGCGCTGGCGATGTTCCTGGCGAACTACGCTGGCACCCAGCAGGCTTATCAGAACCTGCTGGCCATACCGGTCGAGTTCCGCTTTGGATCGCTCGATATCAGCAAGAACCTGCTGCTGTGGATCAATGACGCGCTTATGGCGATCTTTTTCCTGATGGTCGGCTTAGAGGTGAAGCGCGAGATGGTGATGGGCGCGCTGGCGAAGCGCGAACAGGCGATTTTCCCGCTGATCGCCGCGCTGGGCGGTATGCTGGTGCCCGGGCTGCTGTTTCTGGCGTTTAACGGTGCAGATGCTGCTACGCGCAGCGGCTGGGCGATTCCCACCGCCACCGATATCGCCTTCGCGCTGGGCATTCTCGCGCTGCTCGGCAGCCGCGTGCCGCCGGCGTTGAAAATCTTCCTGATGGCGCTGGCGATTATCGACGATCTCGGCGCGATCGTCGTGATTGCGCTGTTCTACACCAGCGATTTGTCGATAGCCGCGCTAGGCGTCGCCGCAGGGGCGATTGTCGTGCTGGCGGCGATGAATCTGCTGAACGTGCGCAATACCGGCCTCTATCTGCTGGTCGGCATGGTGCTGTGGACCGCGGTGCTGAAATCGGGCGTGCATGCAACGCTGGCGGGCGTGGTAGTAGGCTTCCTGATCCCGCTGAAAAAGCAGGAGGGTCATTCACCGGCCATTCATCTTGAGCATGCGCTCCATCCCTGGGTGCGCTGGCTGATCCTGCCGCTGTTCGCCTTCGCCAATGCCGGCGTGTCGCTGGAGGGCGTGCATGCAGGAGATATCTTCTCGCTGCTGCCGCTGGGGATTGTCACAGGACTGCTGATTGGTAAGCCTGTGGGCATTACGCTTTTCTGCTGGCTGGCGGTGAAGTTCAGGCTGGCGACGCTGCCGCACAATACCCGCCTGGCGGATATCGCCGCGGTCGGCGTGCTGTGCGGCATCGGCTTTACCATGTCGATTTTTATCGCCTCGCTGGCCTACGGCGAGAGTAATCCGCAGCTTATCACGCTGGCGAAGCTGGGCATTCTGCTGGGATCGATTCTCTCTGCGGTAGCGGGCTATGTAATTCTGGGACGGCGTCTGGCGCCGCGAACGGCTTAGCGCGAGTCTTTAATCGTGCCGCTTCGGGCAGCGTCTGAATCAGACGTTTGCCTGGAGCAGGCGCTTGCTTAAGACGAAAAAAAACCGGCTTAGCGCCGGTTCTTTTTACAAAGCGATGAACAAAGGCTTACGCCATTTTGTTGATCTGAGCAGTCAGGTTTGCTTTATGACGTGCAGCTTTGTTTTTGTGGATCAGACCTTTAGCAGCCTGACGGTCCACGAGTGGTTGCATTTCGTTAAATGCGTTCTGCGCAGCAGCTTTGTCGCCAGCTGCGATCGCCGCGTATACTTTCTTAACGAAAGTACGCATCATAGAACGACGGCTCGCGTTATGCTTGCGACGTTTTTCAGATGTTACGGCGCGTTTCTTAGCTGATTTGATATTAGCCAAGGTCCAACTCCCAAATGTGTTCTATATGGACAAATCAAAGGCCGAGGACTATGCCTTTTGAGCCTTCTTTTGTCAATGGATTTGTGCAAATAAGCGTCGTTTTACAAACCACGCCCGGTTACGTAATTGATGGCGCAAGATTCTACCAGCTTCCCCTCGTTGAATACAGCCTTTCCCAACAAAATTCTCGGATAAACGGGCGGCATGCGTCGGGCCCCGATAAATGGCGCCTTCTGCGCAGGAAAGGTGTGGCTACGGGTTAACCTTAGCCGGTTTCAAGGGTATAATCCGCCGATTTCCACCGGTTTGAGTCAGCCATGAAGTTTATCCGCGGTATTCATAATCTAAACGAGCAGCATCGCGGCTGCGTCCTGACCATTGGTAACTTCGACGGCGTACATCGCGGCCATCAGGCGCTGATGGCGCGCCTGTGCGAAGAGGGACGAAAACGCCAGCTTCCGGTGATGGTGATGCTGTTCGAGCCGCAGCCGCTTGAGCTGTTTGCCGGAGACAAAGCGCCGGCGCGCCTGACGCGCCTGCGGGAGAAGCTGAAGTTCCTGGCGGAGGCGGGCGTCGATCGCGTGCTCTGCGTGCGCTTTGACCGCCGCTTCGCCGCACAGTCGGCGCAGTGTTTCATCACCGATCTGCTGGTGGATAAGCTGGGCGTTAAGTACCTGGCGGTGGGGGATGATTTCCGCTTTGGCGCTGGTCGTCAGGGGGATTTCCTGTTATTACAGAAGGCGGGTGCCGAGTACGGCTTTGACGTCGTCAGCACCGAAACCTTCTGCGACGGCGGCAAGCGCATCAGCAGCACCGCCGTGCGTCAGGCGCTGGCTGATGACGACTTAGCGCTGGCGCAAACGCTGCTGGGCCATCCTTTCAGTATCTCTGGCCGCGTCGTGCACGGCGATGCACTGGGACGCACCATCGGTTTTCCCACCGCGAATCTCCCTTTACGCCGCATCGTCTCGCCGGTGAAAGGCGTGTATGCGGTGGAAGTGCTCGGCCTGGGCGCGCCCGTTCCCGGCGTCGCCAATATCGGCACGCGACCGACGGTAAAAGGATTGCGCCAGCAGCTTGAAGTTCACCTGCTTGACATCAATATCAATCTGTATGGAAAGCACATTGATGTGGTGCTGAAGCATAAGATACGTAACGAGCAGCGCTTTGCCTCACTGGAGGCGTTGAAAGAACAAATTGCGAAAGATGTGGTAACCGCCCGGCGCTTCTTTGGGCTTTAACCCCGCAAAATACGGAAACGAGAATCTGATGAGTGACTATAAATCTACCCTGAATTTGCCCGAAACGGGGTTCCCGATGCGTGGCGACCTTGCCAAACGCGAGCCGGGAATGCTGCAGCGCTGGTATGATGACAACCTGTACGGCATCATCCGCGAAGCCAAAAAAGGGAAAAAAACCTTTATCCTGCATGACGGCCCTCCCTATGCCAACGGCAGCATCCATATTGGTCACTCAGTTAACAAGATTCTGAAAGACATTATCGTTAAGTCGAAAGGCATGGCGGGCTTCGATTCGCCTTACGTGCCGGGCTGGGACTGTCACGGTCTGCCGATCGAGCATAAGGTCGAGCAGATGATCGGCAAGCCGGGCGAAAAAGTCACGCCGGCCGAATTCCGCGAAGCGTGCCGCAAATACGCCGCCGAGCAGGTGGAAGGGCAGAAGGCGGACTTTATCCGTCTCGGCGTGCTGGGCGACTGGGATCGTCCCTATCTGACGATGAACTTCCAGACCGAAGCCAATATCATCCGCGCGCTGGGCAAAATCATCGGCAACGGCCATCTGCACAAGGGCGCGAAGCCGGTGCACTGGTGTCTGGACTGCCGCTCGGCGCTGGCGGAAGCGGAAGTCGAATACTATGACAAAACCTCGCCCTCTATCGACGTCATGTTCAACGCGGTAGACCGCGACGCGGTGCGCGCGCAGTTCGGCGACGCGCCGGTCAACGGCCCAATCTCGCTGGTGATCTGGACCACCACGCCCTGGACCATGCCGGCCAACCGCGCTATCTCGCTGCATCCGGAATTTGACTATCAACTGGTGCAGATCGACGGTCGCGCCCTGATCCTCGCGAAAGAGCTGGTCGAGAGCGTGCTGAAGCGCGCTGGCGTCGCCGAGTGGACCGTGCTGGGCGAATGCAAAGGTGCGGCGCTGGAGCGTCTGACCTTCCAGCATCCTTTCCTGGTGAACATTCAGTCGCCGGTGGTGTTGGGCGAGCACGTTACGCTCGAAGCCGGTACCGGTGCCGTGCACACTGCGCCGGGCCACGGTCCGGACGACTATGTTATCGGCCAGAAATATGGCATCGAAGTGGCAAACCCGGTTGGCCCGGACGGCACCTATCTGCCGGGCACCTATCCGACCCTCGACGGCCTGAACGTCTTCAAAGCTAACGACGTTATCGTTGAGCTGCTGAAAGAGAAGGGCGCGCTGCTGCATGTGGAAAAACTGCTGCACAGCTACCCGCACTGCTGGCGTCACAAAACGCCAATCATCTTCCGCGCTACGCCGCAGTGGTTCATCAGCATGGATCAGAAAGGGCTGCGCGCGCAGTCGCTGAAAGAGATCAAAGGCGTGCAGTGGATCCCGGACTGGGGCCAGGCGCGTATTGAAGCGATGGTGGCCAATCGCCCGGACTGGTGCATCTCTCGTCAGCGCACCTGGGGCGTACCGATGGCGCTGTTCGTGCATAAAGAGACCGAGCAGCTGCATCCCGATACGCTGGCGCTGATGGAGAAAGTCGCGCAGCGCGTCGAGCAGGACGGCATTCAGGCGTGGTGGGATCTCGATCCGCGCGATCTGATGGGCGACGACGCCGACAGCTATGTGAAAGTGCCGGATACGCTTGACGTCTGGTTCGACTCCGGCTCCACCAGCTATGCGGTGGTCGACGCGCGTCCGGAGTTCGGCGGCCACTCTGCCGATATGTATCTGGAAGGCTCCGACCAGCATCGCGGCTGGTTTATGTCTTCGCTGATGATCTCTACCGCGATGAAGGGCAAAGCGCCTTATCGCCAGGTGCTGACCCACGGTTTTACCGTGGATGGTCAGGGCCGCAAGATGTCCAAGTCGATCGGCAACACCGTTTCGCCGCAGGACGTGATGAACAAACTGGGCGCGGATATTTTGCGTCTGTGGGTCGCCTCTACCGACTACTCTGGCGAGATGGCGGTCTCTGACGAAATCCTGAAGCGCTCTGCCGACGCCTATCGTCGTATCCGCAACACCGCGCGCTTCCTGCTGGCGAACCTCAACGGCTTCAATCCGGAAACCGATATGGTGGCGCCGGAAGAGATGGTGGTGGTGGATCGCTGGGCGGTCGGTCGCGCGCAGGCGGCGCAGGCGGATATCGTCGCGTCGTACGACAACTACGATTTCCATGAGGTTATCCAGCGCCTGATGCAGTTCTGCTCGGTCGAGATGGGTTCGTTCTATCTGGATATCATCAAGGATCGCCAGTACACCGCGAAGGGCGACAGCCTGGCGCGCCGCAGCTGCCAGACCGCGCTGTGGCATATCGCCGAGGCGCTGGTGCGCTGGATGGCGCCGATCATGTCCTTTACCGCCGACGAAATCTGGGGCTATCTGCCGGGCAAACGCGCGCAGTACGTCTTCACCGAGGAGTGGTATAGCGGCCTGTTCGGTCTGTCGCAGGACGAGGCGCTGAACGACGCCTACTGGGCGGAGCTGCTGAAGGTGCGCGGCGAAGTCAACAAGGCTATCGAGCAGGCGCGCAGCGACAAGCGTATCGGCGGCGCGCTGGAAGCGACGGTGACGCTCTATGCCGATGCGGCGCTGGCTGAGAAGCTGCAGGCGCTGGGCGACGAGCTGCGCTTTGTGCTGCTGACCTCAGGCGCGACGGTGGCGGATTACGCGCTGGCGAGCGAAGAAGCGCAGCAGAGCGAGCTGGTAAAAGGTCTGAAAATCGCGCTGCATAAAGCGGAAGGCGAGAAATGCCCGCGCTGCTGGCACTACACTACGGACGTCGGCCAGAACGCGGAGCATCTTGCCGTGTGCGGACGCTGTTACACCAACCTGGCCGGCAACGGCGAAGAGCGTAAATTTGCCTGATGCGTAAACCTATTCTCTCAACCGGCTTACGCTGGGTATGGCTGGTGCTGGCGGTGATCCTGGTCGATTTCGCCAGCAAACAGTGGGTGATGAACAACATGATGCTGCATGAAACGCAGCCGCTGATGCCGTTCCTCAACCTGTTCTACGCGCACAACTACGGCGCGGCGTTCAGCTTCCTGGCGGATAAAGGCGGCTGGCAGCGCTGGTTCTTCGCCGGCATCGCCATCGCTATCGTGGTGGCGCTGCTGGTGATGATGTACCGCAGCCGCGCCAGCCAGAAGATCGTTAATATCGCCTACGCGCTGATTATCGGCGGCGCGGCGGGCAACCTGTTCGATCGTGCTTATCACGGATTCGTCGTCGACTTTATCGACTTCTATATCGGTGACTGGCATTTCGCCACCTTTAATATCGCTGACTGCGGCATCTGTATCGGCGCCGCGTTAGTGGTGCTGGAGGGCTTTCTCAGCCCCTCCGGCAAACAGGCAAAACAAGGGTAAGACATGACAGTCTCTGTAGAGCGCGACAGCGCGGTGCTGCTGCATTTCACGCTGAAGCTTGAGGATGGCTCCGTCGCGGAGTCGACCTCCGCGTCCGGCAAACCGGCGCTGTTCCGCCTGGGCGACGGCAGCCTTTCCGCCGCGCTGGAGCAGGAGCTGCTGGGACTGAAGGCGGGCGACAAGCACGCCTTTACGCTGGAGCCGGAAGCGGCGTTCGGCGCCGTCAGCCCGGATCTGATCCAGTACTTCTCGCGCCGCGACTTTATTAATGCGGGCGAGCCGGAAATCGGCGCCATCATGCTCTTTACCGGCATGGGCGGCAGCGAAATGCCCGGCGTGATCCGCGAAATCTCCGGGGATTCCATCACCGTGGATTTCAACCATCCGCTGGCCGGTCATCAGGTTCACTTCGATATCGACGTGCTGGAAGTCAATCCGGCACTGGAGGCAAACGATGCAAATCCTGCTGGCTAACCCGCGCGGCTTCTGCGCCGGCGTCGATCGCGCCATCAGCATTGTCGAGCGTGCGCTGGAGATGTACGGCGCGCCGATCTATGTACGTCATGAAGTGGTGCACAACCGCTACGTGGTGAACAGCCTGCGCGAACGCGGCGCGATCTTTATCGAAGAGATCAGCGAAGTGCCGGATAACGCCATTCTGATTTTCTCGGCGCACGGCGTATCGCAGGCGGTTCGCGCCGAAGCGAAAGCGCGCAGCCTGACGATGCTGTTCGACGCCACCTGTCCGCTGGTGACCAAGGTGCATATGGAGGTGGCGCGCGCCAGCCGTAAAGGGGTGGAAGCGATCCTGATCGGCCATGCCGGGCATCCGGAAGTCGAAGGCACCATGGGCCAGTACAGCAACCCGAACGGCGGCATGTATCTGGTGGAGTCGCCGGAAGACGTCTTTAAGCTGCAGGTAAAGGATGAGAGCAATCTCTGCTTTATGACGCAGACCACGCTGTCGGTCGATGATACCTCTGACGTGATCGATGCGCTGCGCGCGCGCTTTCCGGCAATTATCGGTCCGCGTAAGGACGATATCTGCTATGCCACTACCAACCGGCAGGAAGCGGTGCGCGTGCTGGCGCGCGATGCGGAAGTGGTGCTGGTGGTCGGCTCGAAGAACTCCTCAAACTCCAATCGGCTCGCGGAGCTGGCGCAGCGCGCTGGCAAGCTGGCGAAACTGATCGACTCCGCGGACGACATCCAGGAAGAGTGGGTAAAAGGCATTGCGTGCATCGGCGTAACCGCTGGCGCATCGGCGCCCGACATTCTGGTGCAGCAGGTGATCCAGCGCCTGCGCGAAATGGGTGGCGAAGCGGCCATCGAGCTAATCGGCCGTGAAGAGAACATTGTTTTTGAAGTGCCGAAAGAGCTGCGCGTCGAAGTGCGCAACGTGCAGTAATCCTGCACTCTCAGCTTGCTGAAAGGCCGACGACAGTCGGCCTTTTTTATGGGCGAAAGAGTTGAGTTCCAGCCGGCGGAATTGCTTTTACTGATAATCGGTAAGCGCTACCCTGAAATTCTAATTATCCCGGTTTAGTAGTGGCGCGTCTGTTGACTGACCGTTAACCTGATTGCGCTTTGCATGCATAGTTTTGTATCAGGAATGAATAAATATGAGTAATTACCGCATTGCCATCGTAGGCGCGTCAGGCCGCATGGGACGCAATCTGATTGAGGCGACGCAGCAGGCGAAGGGCGTCGAGCTGGGCGCCGCGCTGGTGCGTCCCGGATCCTCGTTGACTGGCAGCGACGCCGGCGAACTGGCCGGGCTGGGGAAAAACGGCGTGATTATCGCCGACGATTTACGCAGCGTGATGGATGACTTTGACGTGCTGGTGGATTTCACCCGCCCTGAAGGCACGCTGCACTATCTGGCGCTGTGTCGCGAACACAATAAGGCGATGGTGATCGGCACCACCGGCTTCGACGATGCGGGCAAAGCGGCGATTCAGGCTGCCGCCGCCGATATCGGTATCGTCTTCGCCGCTAACTTTAGCGTCGGCGTGAATCTGGTGCTCAAGCTGCTGGAGAAAGCGGCGAAGGTGATGGGCGACTACGCCGATATCGAAATTGTCGAAGCGCACCACCGCCATAAGGTTGACGCGCCTTCCGGCACGGCGCTGGCGATGGGCGAAGCGATTGCCGACGCCATGAACTGGGATTTAAAGGATCATGCCGTCTACGCGCGCGAAGGGCATACCGGCGAGCGCAAGCCGCAGACTATCGGTTTCGCTACGGTGCGCGCGGGCGACATCGTCGGCGAGCATACGGCGATGTTTGCAGATATCGGCGAACGCGTTGAGATAACCCACAAGGCTTCAAGCCGCATGACCTTCGCAAATGGCGCGGTTAAGGCAGCATTGTGGCTGAAAGAGAAGAAATCTGGCCTTTATGATATGCGTGACGTGCTGGATTTATCGATGCTGTGAATGTTGTGAACCATCGTGATGTGGTTATTTCAATCAGTAAGAGATTGATTGAACAGGGCGATAGCATTATCGCCCTTTATTTTTTTATATAAATGACGGGTTTCGTTTGTATTTATGCCTAAAGGTATAAAATGGTGCTTTTTATCTGTCTGCGTGATTAAAAAAAGACCTTTTTTGACCATTTGGTCAAAAATAGTGGTCTCTACGGCTCGCTTTTATTTTATTTTCCTCAGGCAACCGTTTATTCCTGCCGGTAATATCGCTTTTTTGCGACTTATTCCTGGTTTTTCCCTTCAGTGGCTCAAAAACCCTAAAAAAACGTGCTTCAGGGTAGACAAGCCGGAGTGCGATCATTAGAATGCGCGCAATTTGCCAAAAATCGACCACTCAGGCGGTTTTTGCCTTGATTCAGGGCCAAATTTTGAATTAATATGCAAATATTGTGACTGTTTATTCCCTGGAGGATGTTTTGATTAAGTCAGCGCTCTTGGTTCTGGAAGACGGAACCCAATTCCACGGTCGGGCCATAGGGGCAACGGGATCGGCAGTGGGGGAGGTCGTTTTCAATACGTCAATGACCGGTTATCAAGAAATACTCACTGATCCCTCCTATTCCCGCCAGATCGTCACCCTCACTTATCCCCATATCGGCAATGTCGGCGTCAACGCCGCTGACGCAGAATCCACGCAAATTCACGCGCAGGGCCTGGTCATTCGCGACCTGCCGCTGATTGTCAGCAACTTTCGCAGCGAAGAGAGCCTGTCAGCTTACCTGCAGCGCAATAACGTGGTGGGCATCGCCGATATCGACACCCGCAAGCTGACGCGCCTGCTGCGTGAAAAAGGGGCGCAAAACGGCTGCATCATCGCGGGCGACAACCCGGATGCGGCGCTGGCGCTGCAGAAAGCGCAGGCGTTCCCGGGACTGAAAGGGATGGATCTGGCGAAAGAAGTCACAACGGCGGAGACCTATAGCTGGCAGCAGGGCTCCTGGACGCTGAACGAGGGCCTGCCGCAGGCGAAGAGCGCGGAAGCGCTGCCGTATCACGTCGTGGCCTACGATTACGGCGTGAAATTCAATATTTTCCGCATGCTGGTGGATCGCGGCTGTCGCCTGACGGTGGTGCCGGCGCAGACGCCTGCCGAAGAGGTGCTGAAGCTTAACCCAGACGGGATTTTCCTCTCTAACGGACCAGGCGACCCGGAGCCGTGCGATTACGCCATCAGCGCGATCAAAGCTTTCCTCGAGACGGAAGTTCCGGTGTTTGGCATCTGCCTCGGCCATCAGCTGCTGGCGCTGGCGAGCGGCGCGAAAACGGTGAAGATGAAACTTGGCCACCACGGCGGCAACCATCCGGTGCAGGATCTCGACAACAACCGCGTCATGATCACCGCGCAAAACCACGGCTTTGCCGTCGATGACGCCAGCCTGCCGGCGAACCTGCGCGTGACGCACATTTCGCTGTTCGACAAAACGGTGCAGGGCATTCACCGCACCGATAAACCGGCGTTCAGCTTCCAGGGTCATCCGGAAGCGAGCCCGGGCCCGCACGACGCTGCGCCGCTGTTCGATCACTTTATCGAGCTGATCGAAGCCTACCGTTCGAAAGCTAAGTAATCAGGAGCCAGAAAATGCCGAAACGTACAGATATAAAATCCATCCTGATCCTTGGCGCAGGCCCGATTGTTATCGGCCAGGCCTGTGAGTTTGACTACTCTGGCGCGCAGGCGTGTAAGGCGCTGCGCGAAGAGGGCTACCGCGTCATTCTGGTAAACTCCAACCCGGCGACCATCATGACCGACCCGGAGATGGCCGATGCGACCTATATCGAGCCGATTCACTGGGAAGTGGTACGCAAAATTATCGAAAAAGAGCGACCGGATGCGGTGCTGCCGACCATGGGCGGCCAGACCGCGCTGAACTGCGCGCTGGAGCTGGAGCGTCAGGGCGTGCTGGAAGAGTTCGGCGTCACCATGATTGGCGCCACGGCTGATGCGATCGACAAAGCAGAAGATCGCCGTCGTTTCGACGTGGCGATGAAAAGCATCGGACTGGATACGGCGCGTTCAGGCATCGCCCATACCATGGAAGAAGCGCTGGCCGTGGCTGAAGATGTCGGCTTCCCGTGCATTATTCGCCCCTCGTTCACCATGGGCGGCACCGGCGGCGGCATCGCCTACAACCGTGAAGAGTTTGAAGAGATCTGCGAACGCGGCCTCGACCTCTCGCCGACCAACGAGCTGCTGATCGATGAGTCGCTGATTGGGTGGAAAGAGTATGAGATGGAGGTGGTGCGCGACAAGAACGACAACTGCATCATCGTCTGCTCTATCGAAAACTTCGACGCCATGGGCATTCACACCGGCGACTCCATCACCGTCGCGCCGGCGCAGACGCTGACCGATAAAGAGTATCAGATCATGCGTAACGCCTCGCTGGCGGTGCTGCGTGAAATCGGCGTGGAAACAGGCGGCTCTAACGTGCAGTTCTCGGTCAACCCGAAGGACGGCCGTCTGATCGTGATCGAAATGAACCCGCGCGTCTCGCGCTCCTCGGCGCTCGCCTCTAAGGCGACCGGCTTCCCGATCGCCAAAGTGGCGGCCAAGCTGGCGGTCGGCTTCACGCTGGACGAGCTGATGAACGACATTACCGGCGGTCTGACCCCGGCGTCCTTTGAACCCTCTATCGACTATGTCGTCACCAAGATCCCGCGCTTTAACTTCGAGAAATTCGCTGGCGCGAACGACCGTCTGACCACGCAGATGAAATCGGTCGGCGAGGTGATGGCGATTGGCCGCACCTTCCAGGAGTCGATGCAGAAAGCGCTGCGCGGCCTGGAAGTGAGCGCCAACGGCTTCGACCCGAAAGTGCACCTTGACGACGCCGATGCGCTGACCCGCATTCGCCGCGAGCTGAAAGATGCCGGCGCTGAGCGTATCTGGTATATCGCCGATGCGTTCCGCGCCGGGATGTCGGTCGACGGCGTCTTTAACCTGACCAATATCGATCGCTGGTTCTTGGTGCAGATCGAAGAGCTGGTGCGTCTGGAAGAGCAGGTGGCGCGCGAAGGCGTCAACGGCCTGAGCCAGCCGTTCCTGCGTACGCTGAAGCGCAAAGGCTTCGCCGACGCGCGTCTGGCGTCGCTGGCGGGCGTCTCGGAAGGCGAGATCCGCAAGTTGCGTCAGCAGTACAATCTGCATCCGGTCTATAAGCGCGTCGATACCTGCGCCGCCGAATTCGCCACCGATACCGCCTATATGTACTCCACCTATGAAGAGGAGTGCGAGGCGAACCCGAATCAGGATCGCGACAAGATTATGGTGCTGGGCGGCGGACCAAACCGCATCGGGCAGGGCATCGAGTTCGACTACTGCTGCGTGCACGCCGCGCTGGCGCTGCGCGAAGATGGTTTCGAAACCATTATGGTGAACTGCAACCCGGAAACGGTTTCTACCGACTACGACACCTCTGACCGTCTCTACTTCGAGCCGGTCACGCTGGAGGACGTGCTGGAGATCGTGCGCATCGAGCAGCCGAAAGGCGTGATCGTGCAGTACGGCGGTCAGACGCCGCTGAAGCTGGCGCGCGCGCTGGAAGCGGCGGGCGTGCCGGTTATCGGCACCAGCCCGGACGCGATTGACCGCGCCGAAGACCGCGAGCGCTTCCAGCAGGCGGTCGATCGCCTGAACCTGAAGCAGCCGGCTAACGCCACCGTCACTACGCTGGAGCAGGCGGTGGAGAAAGCGGCCAGCCTCGGCTATCCGCTGGTGGTGCGTCCTTCTTATGTGCTGGGCGGCCGCGCAATGGAGATCGTCTACGACGAGATCGACCTCAAGCGCTACTTCCAGACCGCTGTCTCTGTCTCCAACGATGCGCCGGTGCTGCTGGACCGCTTCCTGGACGACGCGGTCGAGGTGGACGTGGACGCGATCTGCGACGGCGAGCGCGTGCTGATTGGCGGCATCATGGAGCACATCGAGCAGGCGGGCGTGCACTCGGGCGACTCCGCCTGTTCGCTGCCCGCCTATACGCTGAGCCAGGAGATTCAGAACGTAATGCGTCAGCAGGTCGAGCGCCTGGCGTTCGAACTCAACGTGCGCGGCCTGATGAACGTGCAGTTCGCGGTGAAGGACAACGAGGTTTACCTGATTGAGGTCAACCCGCGCGCGGCGCGTACCGTGCCGTTCGTCTCTAAAGCCACCGGCGTGCCGCTGGCGAAAGTGGCGGCGCGCGTCATGGCAGGCAAAACGCTGGCCGAGCAGGGCGTTACTAAAGAGGTGATCCCGCCGTACTACTCGGTGAAAGAGGTGGTGCTGCCGTTCAACAAATTCCAGGGCGTGGATCCAATTCTCGGCCCGGAAATGCGCTCCACCGGCGAAGTGATGGGCGTGGGCCGCACCTTTGCCGAAGCCTTCTCGAAAGCGATGCTGGGCGCTCAGAGCAACATGAAGAAGAGCGGCCGCGCGCTGCTGTCGGTACGCGAAGGCGATAAGAAGCGCATTGTCGATCTGGCGGCCAAGCTGCTGAAGTTCGGCTTTGAGCTGGACGCCACTCACGGCACCGCCGTGGTGCTGGGCGAAGCGGGCATTAACCCGCGTCTGGTGAATAAGGTGCACGAAGGTCGTCCGCATATTCAGGATCGCCTGAAGAACGGCGAATATACCTATATCGTCAACACCACTGCCGGTCGTCAGGCGATTGAGGATTCGCGCGTGATTCGCCGCAGCGCGCTGCAGTATAAGGTGCACTACGACACCACGCTGAACGGCGGTTTCGCTACGGCGATGTCGCTGAATGCGGATCCAACGGAAAAAGTCATTTCCGTACAGGAAATGCACGCGCTTATTAACGGTTAATTTCCGTGCATAATTAAACGGCCCTGCGGGGCCGTTTTTTTTATTTTTTTATCACCAGCTTTAATAATAAATAACTAAAAACGATTAAAGTTTTGCGCATTTGTCTTTAGGCTTAGCGCACAATGCTATTGTTGCTATTTTCCGTAAAAACCGCACAAATTTATAAAGCGAAAGTCTGTCTGCTCAACGTAATATTTCGCCGCCTATTCTTCCAGGCCAATCAGGGATTTATAAAAAAATGAAAATGCGTGCTTTCACACTGAGCGCTATTGCTGCGTTAATGGCGGCTGCGCCCTTTGCCAGCCAGGCTGAAATTACTCTGCTTAAACAAGATCCGCAGGCGGGCGATCCGCTGAGCCGACTGAACTTCACCGTGGGCGGCAGTATCCGTCCGCAGTTCGAACACCAGACCGGCGTCAATGATAAATCCTACAAGCGTAATGGCTTTGACGGCGGCACCCGCTTCCGTTTCGCCGCTGACTACTATCTGTTCGACGATATTAGCTGGGCCAGCTACTACGAGGTGGGCGTTAATATTCCTGCGGTATTCGACTGGGATAACCATTATAAAGATGGCGCCAACGATACCACGCGTCGCCAGCTCTATACCGGCCTGAAAAGCAAAACCTGGGGCGAGATCTATTTCGGCCAGCAGAACAGCGTTTTCTATGACGTTGTCGGCGCGAAGACCGATATCTGGGATTACGACATGAAAGGCCAGGCGCCGGGCAACGGCATCAACGGCGATTACGACGGCTCTTACCGTTCGCGCAAGCAGCTGAAGTATAAAAACAGCTTCGGCGCGGTCGATCTCTACGCCTCTTATCTGTTCAGCGACAACGAATACCTGCCGGGCAACGGCCTGCGCTACAAGCGCAAAGGCGGCGGTTCGCTGGGCGTGGATTACCATATTACCGACGACCTGACCTGGGGCACGGCGTGGAACTACACCCGCGCGGAGATGCGTAACCCGGGCAATAGCGACAGCGGCGACTACAACCAGAACATCTACGGCACCGCATTAAGCTGGAAGCCGGGCAACTGGACGCTCTCTGCGGGCGGCGGCTGGTATCAAAACTTCCTGCTGACCAAGCGCAGCAACGTCAACGACTACTTTGCCGATGACGCGTGGGGCCTGGAATACTTCGCCGGCTACAAGATCCCGGTTAAGCAGTACGGTCTGAAAGCGGTGCAGCCTTACGTGATGGGCGATCGCCTGGAGTATGTTAACGGCCGCAACTACCAGCGCATCGACAACGGCGTGGGCGTCACGCTGTTCCTCGACTATGGTTTCCGCGTCGACTACGAACACGTCTTTACCTCCAGCACCGACAACCTGGGCGATATGAACCTGGTGCGTCTGCGCTACGATTTCTAATCGTCAAAACATAAAACGGCTCCCTCGGGAGCCGTTTTTTTAGGGGCCGATCGCGGCTTCATCCAGCGGATCGGGGCCAAATCGGTTGGGACCGACCGTGCCGCGCAGGCAGAAGTAAATCAGCAGCAGCAGCGTGCCCAGCAGCGGAATCAACATAATCAGCAGCCACCAGCCGGAGCGATCGAGATCGTGCAGGCGGCGTACGCCGACGGCGACAGAGGGGATCAGCACGGCAACAGAGTAGATGAGCGAAAGCAGCCCCTGATCAGAAAAAATCTTCAGTCCGAGCAGTTCATCGACTGCGCTGCAGGCCAGCGAAATCAGCGTGCTGAATAATAAAAACAGCCAGAACGTTTTGCGACGACAGCGACCGTTGACGACCGCATACATTTTTAAAACCGTCAGATAGTGGTTCACTTTATTGGTCCCTTTTTTAATCAAATCAGAGCAGCCGTTCCCGTCAGGTCAAGCTGAAACGCGCTATTCCCGCCCTTGTGCCAGGTAACCTATTTTATCTGGCGGCTTAGGGCGCTGCACAGGAAAAAAGCGGTGTAAAACTCTGCTGAGTAAGAAAAATGCGGTGGCAAAAGCCCTTTACGTAATTACACTCTTCCCGCTATCGACGAAAGTTTCGCCTTTACGTATGATGGCGCGAATTTTTTATCTGTGAGTCTCTTAACATGATTAGTCTGATCGCGGCATTAGCAGCAGATCGCGTCATTGGTATGGAAGGTGCCATGCCGTGGAATCTGCCTGCAGATTTGGCGTGGTTTAAACGTAACACCCTGAACAAGCCGGTGATTATGGGTCGTCTGACCTTTGAATCCATCGGTCGTCCGCTGCCGGGACGCCTTAATATCGTCGTCAGCAGCCAGCCTGGCGCGACGGAAGGGGTGACCTGGGTGACCTCGCTGGACGAGGCGATTAAAGCGGCCGGCGACGTGCCGGAGATAATGGTGATTGGCGGCGGGCGGATCTACGAGCAGATGCTGAAGCGCGCCGATCGTCTCTATCTCACCCATATCGACGCCGAGGTAGAAGGGGACACGCAGTTCCCGGATTACGAACCGGACGAATGGCAATCAACCTTTAGCGAGTTTCATGACGCCGACGAGCAGAACTCCCACAGCTACTGCTTCGAAATCCTCGATCGCCGCTAAGCGTTAATCAGCAAAACGCCTTGTTGAAGGGCATTTGGCAAATGATTAAAACGTTTGCAAGTGGTAGACAGGGATCGGAGAGCAAAGCGTCCCGCGCCATGGATGCCGCGGGCCGAGCGAGCATGGATGCCTTGAGCGACTTTGCGATCGAGCCCGGTCTACCGCGTCGGCACTGTTTCACGCCTTGTCCACCGACAAGGCGTTTTCTTTTGCGCCTCTCTCAGGCGGACTGCTGCGGCGGGACGCTGTCGGTTGCCGACGACTGACGGCTGGAAGGCTGCGTATAGTAGCGCTGACTTTCCCAGTGCAGCAGCGTCAGCACGCCGCCCCAGCAGCAGCCGGTATCCAGGCCAATCACGCCGCGCGGCGTGCCTTTGCCCTCCAGCGAGGCCCAGTGGCCGAACACCTGAGTGTAATCGTCAGGCAGCTTGCCGGGAATGGTGAACCAGGGCCTGAGCGGCGGCGGCGCGGAGTCAGGCGCCTCTTTGCAGATCATATCGAGCTGGCCGTTAGGGAAGCAGAAGCGCATGCGCGTCAGGGCGTTGGCGGAAAAGCGCAGGCGCGCCAGGCCGCTCAGCTCCGGCGTCCAGTTATTCGGCATATCGCCGTACATAGCGTCCAGAAAAAGCGGATAGCTGTCGCTGGAGAGCACCGCCTCCAGTTCGCGCGCGCAGGCCTGCGCCGTCTCTAAATCCCACTGCGGCGTGATGCCAGCGTGCGCCATCACCAGCTTCTTCTCTTCATCGACCTGCAACAGCGGCTGACGGCGCAGCCAGTTAAGCAGCTCGTCGGCGTCCTCCGCTTCGAGCAGCGGCGTCAGGCGATCCTTGGGTTTGTTGCGGCTGATGCCGGCGAATACCGCCAGCAGATGTAAATCGTGATTGCCCAGCACCATACGGACGCTCTCGCCGAGCGATTTTACGTAGCGCAATACCTCAAGCGAACCCGGGCCGCGCGCGACCAGATCGCCGGTCAGCCACAGCGTATCCTGCTCAGGCGAAAAGTCGACCTGCTCCAGCAGAGCGCGCAGCTCATCGTAACAACCGTGAACGTCGCCAATCAGATATGTGCTCATAGAGAATTATCCGCAATAAAAAACCGCGCCCGGCAGAGCCGGGCGAAGGGTGAAAAGATCAGTGTATATGGGTTTCTACGGCGAGGCGAAACACCGGGATGTCGATGTGAAAGGTTTCCCCCTCTTCATCCTGCATCACATAGTGTCCCTGCATGGTGCCCATCGGCGTTTCGATAACAGCGCCGCTGGTATACTGAAATTCGCTGCCGGGCGCAATCACGGGCTGCTCGCCAACCACGCCTTCGCCCTGAACTTCGGTTTCGCGCCCGTTGCCGTTAGTGATGAGCCAGTAGCGGCCCAGCAGCTGCACGGCGTTTCGACCCAGATTGCGGATGGTAATGGTATAGGCAAAGACGAAGCGCTCCTCTTCCGGCGAGGATTGAGAAGCGATATAGAGACTTTGTACCTGAACAGACATCCGGGCCGATTCACTCATGCGTTACTCCAGCGGTTCAACGTTGTGGGTCGCCAGCCAGTTGGCTAACTGACAGTATTGCGCCACCGACACGTTTTCTGCGCGTAGTCCTGCATCGATGCCCAGCTCATCCAGCGCGCCGGCGGCGAACAGATAGCCGAGGCTGTTGCGCAGGGTTTTGCGGCGCTTGCCGAAGGCTTCGGTGGTGATGCGGCTCAGTACGCGAATATCGCTGACCGGATGCGGCGGCTCCGTAAACGGCACCAGGCGCACCACTGCCGAATCCACCTTAGGCGGCGGCGTAAAAGAGTGCGGCGGCACTTCAAGCACCGGGATAACCTGACAATAATATTGGGCCATCACGCTGAGGCGGCCGTAGGCTTTGCTGCCTGGCCCGGCGACGAGGCGGTTAACCACCTCTTTCTGCAGCATGAAGTGCATATCTTTAATCGAACCAGTATAGCTGAAAAGGTGAAACATCAGCGGGGTCGAAATATTGTAAGGCAGGTTGCCAAAGACGCGCAGCGGCTGGCCTTTCTCTTTCGCCAGCGCGGCGAAATCGAAGGTCATCGCATCCTGCTGATAGATCGTCAGCTTCGGACCGAGGAACGGATGGGTCTGCAGACGCGCAGCCAGATCGCGGTCCAGCTCGACCACCGTTAAGGCGTCGAGACGCTCGCCAACCGGTTCGGTCAGCGCGCCGAGGCCAGGGCCGATCTCCACCAGCGCTTCGCTGCGCTGCGGATGAATGGCGGAGACAATGCTATCGATAATGTACTGATCGTTCAGGAAGTTCTGCCCGAAACGTTTACGGGCGTAGTGCCCCTGATGGACGCGATTATTCATTACTGCTCTTGATCATAGTGATGGCGAGGTTAAGCGCCGTAATAAAGCTGCCCGGCTCCGCCTGGCCCAGTCCGGCCAGTTCCAGCGCGGTGCCGTGGTCGACAGAGGTACGGATAAAGGGCAGGCCGAGGGTGATATTCACCGCGCGGCCAAACCCCTGAAATTTTAGCACCGGCAAACCCTGATCGTGATACATCGCCAGCACCGCATCAGCGTGCTGCAGATATTTCGGCTGGAAAAGGGTGTCGGCCGGCAGCGGCCCGGTAAGCTGAATGCCCTGTTCGCGCAGCGAGTCGAGCGCCGGAATAATCGTATCGATCTCTTCGCGCCCCATATGGCCGCTCTCACCCGCATGGGGATTAAGCCCGCAGACAAAGATATGCGGCTGAGGGATGGCGAACTTCTGCTGCAGATCGCGATGCAGGATGGTAATGACTTCGCGCAGGCTGGCATGGGTAATCGCCGCAGAAACATCTTTCAGCGGCAGATGCGTGGTCGCCAGCGCGACGCGTAGCTCTTCAGTCGCCAGCATCATCACGACGCGATGACCGCCGGCGCGATCGGCGAAGAATTCGGTATGGCCGGTAAAAGGAATGCCGGCATCGTTAATCACGCCTTTATGCACCGGGCCGGTGATCAGCGCGGCGAATTCGCCGTTGAGGCAGCCGTCGCAGGCGCGCGCCAGGGTCGCCAGCACATAGGCGCTGTTGGCCGGCTGAAGTTCGCCCGGCGTAACCGGCTGCGCGGTGGTGTCTATCGGCAGGATGGTCAGCGAGCCGGCCTGCTGCGGCTGCGCCGCGAGGCCGGGCTGATAGTCGCGCAGCGTCAGCGGCAAGCCGAGCTGCGCGGCACGCGCATGCAGCAGCTGCGGCGACGCGCAGACCACCAGTTCAACCGGCCAGTTTTGCTGAGCCAGCTGAATGGCGAGATCGGGACCAATCCCGGCGGGTTCGCCGGGCGTGATGACGACGCGATAATTACTGGGCATTGCCGTCCAGAATTTTCACGTAGGCGCTGGCGCGCTGTTCCTGCATCCAGGTCTGCGCTTCTTCGGCAAACTTGCGGTTGAACAGCAGGCGATAGGCGCGCTCTTTCTGAGCCGCATCGGTCTTATCGACCTGACGGGTATCAAGCAGCTGGATCAGGTGCCAGCCGAAAGAGGAGTGAACCGGCTGGCTGGTCTGGCCTTTCTTCAGCTGCAGCAGGGCGTCGCGGAATGCCGGATCGTAGGCTTCCGGCGAGGACCAGCCCAGATCGCCGCCCTGGTTAGCGGAGCCCGGATCGTCAGAGAACTGTTTGGCTGCCGCCGCGAAGCTGGTTTTACCGCTGCGGATATCGGCGGCGATCTGTTCCAGCTTCGCGCGCGCCTGCTCGTCGGTCAGGATCGGCGACGGTTTAATCAGGATATGGCGCGCGTGCACTTCGGTGACGGAGATGTTTTTGCTCTCGCCGCGCAGATCGTTGACCTTCAGGATATGGAAGCCGACGCCGGAGCGGATTGGGCCGACGATATCGCCTTTTTTGGCAGAAGAGAGCGCCTGCGCGAACAGGGTCGGCAGCTCTTCAATTTTGCCCCAGCCCATGTTGCCGCCTTTCAGCGCCTGCGGATCGGCAGAGTAGGTTACGGCCAGCTTGCCGAAATCCGCGCCGCCTTTCAGTTCGCCGACCAGCTGCTTAGCCAGCGCTTCCTGATCGTCGACCTGCTGCTGCGTCGGGTTTTCCGGCAGCGGCAGCAGAATCTGGCTGACGTTCAGCTCGGTGCCCTGAGCGTTTTGCGCGCCGACCTGCGTTGCCAGCGTATCGACTTCCTGCGGCAGGATAGTGACGCGACGACGCACTTCATTGTTGCGAACTTCGGCAATCAGCATCTCTTTGCGGATCTGGCCGCGGTAGTCGCTGTAGTTAACGCCGTCGTAGGCCAGGCGGCTGCGCAGCTGATCGAGGCTCATATGGTTCTGCGCGGCGATGTTGCCGATCGCCTGGTCGAGTTGCTGATCGCTGATCTGCAGGCCCGCTTTTTCGCCCATCTGCAGGATGATGTTGTCCATGATCTGACGTTCAAGGATCTGGTGACGCAACGTCTTGTCGTCCGGCAGCTGCTGTCCGGCCTGTTGCGCCTGCGCCTTTACGGTGCGCAGCATATTGTCTACGTCACTCTCCAGAACGACGCCGTTATTCACAACGGCAGCGACTTTATCAACCACTTGTGGTGCTGCGAACGCGGTGTTGGCGGCTACCGCCACACCCAGAATCAGCATTCTCCAGTTCTTCATACTTTTTCCATAGTTGTTTCCGCAGTGCGGGAATTACCAGTCAAACATCGCAACATCAGAAAGCGCGCTGGTAAGGGATAATGCCCTGACGCAGCATCTGGTCGGTGCCTAAGCCATAACCGGAGCTCAAACCACGCAGCTCAATGTTGAATGAGATTTGGTTGTCATACTTACTGTCGTTGTTTTCCCAACCGTTGATCTTGCGTTCGTAACCGACGCGGATCGCGTAGCAGCAGGAGCTGTACTGTAGTCCAACCAGCTGCGAAGCTGGTTTCTGGTTGCGCGTATCGTAGTAGTACGCGCCTACCACTGACCAGGCGTCCGCAATCGGCCAGCTGGCGGTACCGCCTACCTGTGAAATTCCCTTTTTATAGATCGGGTTGTTCACCAGGTCGGAGTTGTTCAGCGCGCTGGCCACATATTCCGGGCTGCTGTAGCGATAGCTCAGCTGCAGAACACGGTCGGCGTCGCGACGATACTCCAGCACGGTATTGCCCTGCGCGACATTGTCGAGACGGGTGTCATACTGCAAGCCGCCGCGCACGCCCCAGCGATCGCTGACTTTCCAGTAGGTGTCGCCGGCCCAAATCAGGCTGCCGGTGTCATCTTCTTTGTTGGTCTGGTTTACGCCGGTACGCGCAGGGGTAAACGAGTAGATTTGACCCACGGAAACGTTAAAACGTTCAACCAGATCCTGATCATAAATACGCGTGGTGACGCCGGTCGATACCTCGTTGGCGGAGGCGATGCGATCCAGGCCGCTATAGGTGCGGTCGCGGAACAGGCCGGTATAGTCGGTCTGCAGCAGCGTCGAGTCGTACGGATAGATATCGCTCTGGTTGCGGTATGGAATATAGAGATACTGCACGCGCGGCTCGAGCGTCTGGGTATAACCTTCCGCCCAGTCCATATCGCGGTCGAATACCAGACGGCCGTCGACCTTGAACTGCGGCATGGTGCGGTTCACCGTGCTTTTCAGCTGGCCGCTCTGGCTATTGGCTGCATCCGCCAGGTTGGCGTTGTAGTAATCCAGCGAATCCTGCTGGTAGTGCGTCGCAAGGAACTTCGCCTCGGTATCCAGACTCGCCCAGCCGTTGGAGAGCGGCAGGTTAAGCGTCGGCTCGACGTGCAGGCGGGTTGCTTCAGGATAATCATTGTTGACGTTGGTGAACTTCACTGCCTGCGCGTAAATGCGGCCGTCAAACGGACCCATGTCGTTCTGGTAGAAATTCAGATCGAGCTGCGGCTGCGCGCGATAGACGTTGGTGTTATTGGTCTCGCCGAAGACCTGGAAGTCGCGGCTGGAGAGCGTGGCGTCCCAGTTGGTGTCGGCGTAGCCGAAGCTGAACTTCTGCGTCGCATAGCCGTCGGTGGAGTTGTAATATTTCGAGTCGAGATCGTTAAAGTAGTAAGGATCGCTGACTTTGGTGTAATCGGCGTTGAAGCGCCAGTGCTGATCGTAGACCCCGGCGTGGCGCCAGTAGAAGAGCCAGCGGTCGTTGCTCTTGTCTTCCGCGATATTACGCGCCGCTTTGTCTTTATCGTACTGGTTGTCCGACGGCAGATAGTCGAACTCCATCAGACCGGCGCCGAACTGCGTCAGGTAGCGGAATTCGTTTTCCAGCTGCATGCCGCGCTTCGACATGTAGTGCGGCGTAATGGTGGCGTCCGCCTGCGGCGCGATGTTCCAGTAGTAGGGCAGGACAAACTCGAAGCCTTTGCTGCTGCCATATTTCGCGTTCGGGATCAGGAAGCCGGAGCGGCGGCGATCGCCGATCGGCAGCTGCAGATAGGGGCTGTAGAAGATCGGCACCGCGCCCAGCTTAAAGCGGGCATTCCAGATCTCCGCCACCTCTTCTTCGCGATCCTGGATAACCTGCGAGCCCACGACGCTCCAGCTGTTGTAGCCGGGCAGACAGGAGGTGAAACTGCCGTTTTCCAGAATGGTGTAGCGGTTATCGGCGCGCTGCTTCATCAGATCGGCGTCGCCGCGTCCCTGACGACCCACCATCTGGTAGTTGCCGTTCCAGACGTTAGTGTCTTTGGTATTCAGATTAGACCAGGCTTTCGGACCTTTCAGGATGACCTGATTGTCGTCATAGCGCACATTACCCAACGCGTCGACGGTGCGAACCGGCGTGGTTTGTCCTTCCTGCTGGCGCTGATGCAGCTGCATCTCATCCGACTGCAGGCGGCTGTTGCCCTGCTGTACATCCACGTTGCCGGTGAATACCGCGTCGTCCGGATAGTTTCCCTTCGCCGCGTCGGAATGAATCGTGACCGGCAGCTGGTTTGTCTGGCCAGTGACCAGCGGGCGGTTATAGCTCGGCACGCCCAGCATACACTGCGACATAAGATCGTCGGCCAGAGCAGACTGACTGGATATCGCTGCGCCAATCATGGTGGCCAGCAGGGTAGGTAGTCGTTTATTCATACGCGGTATCGAGAATTCCATGAAAACTGGCATCATGCCGACAATCGGCTCAGAGACTAACGTACTGCCCGGCGTTGTGCCAGTGTTAATCCGTGTCTGTCCGCGTTGCCGTTAGGCGCTGGGATAAATGACAGGTATGATAATGCAATTTTCAGCCGCAAGCATGGCGAATTGAGGAGTTTATGCGCTACTGGGGAAAAGTTATTGGGCTGGTGCTGGGGCTGCTTTCCGGCGCCGGTTTTTGGGGCATTGTGTTCGGCCTGGCGATTGGCCATCTGATCGATAAGGTTCGCGGCGCAAAAGGACAGGCCTGGTTCGCGAATAACCAAACTCGCCAGACGCTGTTTTTTCTGACTACTTTTCAGGTGATGGGCCACCTTACCAAATCGAAAGGGCGCGTCACCGAAGCCGATATTCAAATCGCTTCTTTATTAATGGATCGCATGCAGCTGCACGGCGATGCGCGCACCGCAGCGCAGCGCGCCTTCCGTGAAGGTAAGCAGGGCGACTATCCGCTGCGCAGCAAGCTGCGCGAGCTGCGCAGCGCCTGTTTCGGCCGCTTCGATCTGATTCGGATGTTTCTGGAAATTCAGATTCAGGCCGCCTTTGCCGACGGCTCGCTGCATCCGAACGAGCGTCAGGTGCTTTATGTGATCGCCGAAGAGCTCGGCATCTCGCGTATTCAGTTCGACCAGTTCCTGCGCATGATGGAGGGCGGCCAGCAGTTTGGCGGCGGGCAAGGCGGCTATCAGCAGGCGCAGCGCGGGCCGACGCTGGAGGATGCCTGCAGCGTGCTGGGGGTGAAAAGCAGCGACGACGCCACTACCATCAAGCGCGCCTACCGTAAGCTGATGAGCGAGCATCATCCCGATAAGCTGGTGGCGAAAGGCTTGCCGCCGGAGATGATGGAGATGGCTAAGCAGAAGGCGCAGGAGATTCAGGCGGCTTACGATCTGATTCGCCGCGAGAAAGGCTTTAAGTAGCGCGCTGGCCCGCTTAAAAATCGGCGGGCTGGCGGAAAGTCATGCTGTTGCCGAACGCCGGATGCGTGATGGTCAGCGATTCGGCATGCAGCAGCAGGCGCGGCGCGCGGGCTTTCGCGTCGGGATGAGCGTAAAAGCCGTCGCCCAGGATAGGATGGCCCAGCGCCAGCATGTGCACGCGCAGCTGGTGCGAGCGGCCGGTGATCGGCTTCAGCGCCACGCGCGCGCTGTTGTCGTCCAGATAGGCCAGCACTTCATACTCGGTCTGCGCCGCTTTGCCGGTTTCGAAGCAGACTTTCTGTTTCGGCCGGTTCGGCCAGTCGCAGATCAGCGGCAGATCGATGACCCCTTTTTCCGCTGCCGGATGGCCCCAGACGCGCGCCACGTAGCTTTTTGACGGTTCGCGCTCGCGAAACTGGCGCTTCAGCTCGCGCTCCGCCGCCTTGGTTAAGGCGACCGCCAGCACGCCGCTGGTGGCCATATCGAGGCGATGCACCGATTCCGCCTGCGGATAGTCGCGCTGAATGCGCGTCATTACGCTGTCTTTGTGCTCTTCCAGACGGCCAGGCACCGACAGCAGCCCGCTCGGCTTATTGACCACCATAATGTGCGCATCCTGATAGAGGATATGCAGCCAGGGCTCGCGCGGCGGATTGTAGGGTTCCATGATGTATTCTGCTTATTGATCAAAGAAAAGGAGCCGGATGACCCCAGCGTTTATTCACTCGGTGCCAACGCAGGTGAGAGGGCCCGATCGCAAAGACGCAAAAGGCGGCATCCCTGCCAGCTCGGCCCGCGCAATTACGCACCTCATTCCTGAGGTGCGCCCGTTACCGGGCCAACGCGTCGCGTTGTTCAAAAACGCTCCCGGCGTTTTTGTCCCTGACGCGGGATGCTTTGCTCTTCGGTCTATGTCACCCGCATTTCGAGTTTGTTGCAGTCTAAAGGGCCTAATGGCCCCAAAAGATTACTGGTGCGTCACCACGATCAGACGCAGCGCGTCGAGACGCCAGTTGGCCTGGCTCAGGCTTTCCAGCACCTGCTGACGATTGCTCTCCAGCGCCTCGATCTCATCTTCACGGATGTTCGGGTTGACCGCTTTCAGCGCCTCAAGACGCGACAGCTCGGCGCCCAGCTTCTCATCTGCTTCGGCGCGCGCGGCAGCGATCAGCGCCTGCGCTTCCGGCACTACTTTCTCTTCCGCCTGCACCAGAATCGCGTGCACATCCTGCTGTACCGCGTTGACCAGCTTGCTGCCGGTATGGCGATTCACCGCGTTAAGCTGGCGGTTGAAACTTTCAAACTCCACCTTGCCCGCCAGGTTGGTGCCGTTGCGATCCAGCAGCATGCGGATCGGCGTCGGCGGCAGGAAGCGCGTCAGCTGCAGATGCTTAGGCGCCTGCGCTTCGACCACGTAGATCATCTCCACCAGCAGCGTGCCGACCGGCAGCGCCTTGTTTTTCAGCAGCGACAGCGCGCAGCTGCCGGTGTCGCCGGAGAGGATCAGATCCAGGCCGTTGCGGATCAGCGGATGCTCCCAGGTGATGAACTGGGTATCTTCGCGCGACAGCGCCTGGTCACGGTTAAAGGTGATGGTGCAGCCATCTTCCGGCAGGCCGGGGAAATCGGGCACCAGCATATGGTCGGATGGCGTCAGCACGATCAGGTTATCGCTACGATCCTCCTGATTAATGCCGACGATATCGAACAGGTTCAGCGCGAAGTTCACCAGCTCGGTGTCGTTGTCCTGCGCGGCGATCTCCGCCGCCAGCGCCTGCGCCGACTCGCCGCCGTTGGAGTTGAGCTCCAGCAGGCGATCGCGGCCCTGTTCCAGCTGCGACTTCAGCGACTCGTGCTGCTTGCGGCACTCGGCGATAAATTCATCCAGGCCTTCGCTGTTTTCCGGCGCGGCGAGGAAGTCGATTAGCGGCTGATGCACGCTGTCGTAAATGGTGCGGCCGGTCGGGCAGGTGTGCTCGAAGGCGTCGAGCCCTTCATGATACCAGCGCAGCAGCACCGCCTGAGCGGTTTTCTCCAGCCAGGGCACCATGATCTGAATATCGTGCGCCTGGCCGATACGATCGAGACGGCCGATACGCTGCTCCAGCAGATCCGGGTTAAACGGCAGGTCGAACATCACCAGACGGCTGGCGAACTGGAAGTTGCGCCCTTCGGAACCGATTTCGGAGCAGAGCAGCACCTGCGCGCCGTTCTCTTCCGAGGCGAACCAGGCGGCGGCGCGGTCGCGTTCGATAATCGATAGCCCTTCGTGGAATACCGCCGCGCGGATGCCTTCGCGCTCGCGCAGCACCTGCTCCAGCTGCAGCGCGGTGGCCGCCTTGGCGCAGATCACCAGCACTTTCTCTTTGCGGTTGCTGGTCAGGTAGCCAAGCAGCCACTCGACGCGCGGATCGAAGTTCCACCAGGTGCCGCTGTCGCCTTCGAACTCCTGATAAATTTGCTCGGGATAGAGCAGGTCGCGCGCGCGCTCTTCCGCGCTTTTACGCGCGCCCATAATGCCGGAGACCTTAATGGCGGTCTGATACTGCGCCGGCAGCGGCAGGCGGATCTGATGCAGTTCGCGTTTCGGGAAGCCCTTCACGCCGTTACGCGTGTTGCGGAACAGCACGCGGCTGGTGCCGTGGCGATCCATCAGCATGGCGATCAGCTCTTTGCGCGCGTCGAGTTTACCGTCGCGTTCGCTGTTAGCGACCTGCAGCAGCGGCTCGATATCCTGCTCGCCCACCAGATCGTTGATGATGTTCATCTCTTCCTGCGAGATCGCTTTGTCGGCCAGCAGCGAGGAGACCGCGTCGGCGACCGGACGGAAGTGCTGCTGCTCTTCGACAAACTGCTCGAAGTCGTGGAAGCGATTGGGATCGAGCAGACGCAGACGGGCGAAGTGACTTTCCATTCCCAGCTGTTCCGGCGTCGCGGTCAGCAGCAGCACGCCGGGGATCTGCTCCGCCAGCCGTTCGATAACCGCATATTCGCGGCTCGGCTCGCCTTCGCTCCAGGCAAGATGGTGCGCTTCGTCGACCACCATCAGATCCCACTCCGCCTCCGCCAGCAGCTCAAGGCGCTGCTTGTTGCGGCGCACGAAATCGAGCGAGCAAATAATCAGCTGTTCGGTCTCGAAAGCGTTGTCGCTGTCGTGCTGCGCTTCGGCGTAGCGGTCGTCGTCGAACAGCGAGAAGTGGAGGTTGAAGCGGCGCAGCATCTCGACCAGCCACTGATGCTGCAGAGTTTCCGGCACGATGATCAGCACGCGCTCGGCGCGCCCGGCCAGCAGCTGCTGCTGGATAATCATGCCGGCTTCGATGGTTTTGCCGAGGCCCACTTCGTCCGCCAGCAGCACGCGCGGCGCATGGCGGCGGCCCACGTCGTGGGCGATATGCAGCTGGTGCGGGATCAGGTTGGTGCGCATGCCGCGCAGACCGCTTACCGGCAGACGATACTGCGCGCTCTGATATTTGCGGGCGCGATAGCGCAGGGCGAAGCGATCCATACGATCGAGCTGGCCAGCGAACAGGCGATCCTGCGGTTTGCTGAACACCAGCTTGCTGTCGAGCATCACTTCACGCAGCACCACCTCGCTTTCATCCGTATCGAGACGCGTGCCGATATAGGTCATCAGGTCATTTTCGTTGCGTACTTCATCGACGCGCATCTGCCAGCCTTCGTGGCTGGTCACCGTATCGCCCGGATTAAAGATAACGCGAGTCACCGGAGAGTCGTTACGGGCATACAGGCGGTTTTCGCCCGTGGCCGGAAACAGCAGCGTAACCATGCGGGCGTCCGCCGCCACGACCGTTCCGAGCCCCAGTTCACTTTCCGTATCACTAATCCAGCGCTGACCTAATGTAAAAACCATATTTTTCTAGCTCGAATTTTTAAGGTGTTTTTGGTGATGTTTCCCCGCCACAGGCAATACCTTTTCCCCAGACAAAGGGAGGTCTGGTCAGGTTTTAAGAGCGGTGAGATGCAGGAAGGGCGCTATGGTACTGGAAGGCAGGCCGTTCGTCACCTGTCAAAAAAGCCCCAGCTGCCCAGTAATCAGTGTAGCAAAGTCGCCGTCGACGAAAGGCAAAATGCCGTCGGCCACCGGCTGCAGCTGCTTGCTGACGTAGTGATCGTAATCCAGCGGCGTGACGCGCGCCTCCAGCGGCTCAGGTCCTGCGGTGGCCATCACGTAGCGGATCGAGCCGCCGTTTTGATACTGCAGCGGACGGTTCAGCTTGCGGTTCTGCTCATCCGCCAGCCGCGCGGCGCGCACGTGCGGCGGCACGTTGCGCTCATAGTCGGCCAGCGGGCGGCGCAGCCGTTTTTTATAGACCAGCAGGTCGTCCAGCTCGCCCGCCAGCAGCCGCGCCACGGTGTCGCGCACGTAATCCTGCCAGGGCTCGCCGCGAAAAATATGACCGTAGAGCGCCTGCTGAAACTGCTGCGCCAGCGGCGTCCAGTCGGTGCGCACCGACTCCAGTCCTTTGAACACCAGCCGCTCGTTTGCGCCGTCGCGGATCAGCCCGGCGTAACGCTTTTTGCTGCCCTGTTCGGCGCCGCGAATGGTCGGCATCAGAAAGCGGCTGAAGTGGTTTTCATACTCCAGCTCCAGCGCGCTGTCGAGGCCGTACTGCTGCTGCAGATGTTCGCGCCACCATGCGTTGATCTGCTCCGCCAGCCTGCGGCCGATGGCGGCCGCTTCCGCTTCGCCGTGCGGCGACTTCAGCCAGACGAAGGTCGAATCGGTATCGCCGTAAATCACATCAAAGCCCAGAGCCTCTATCTGCTCGCGCGTCTGCTGCATAATGGCGTGGCCGCGCAGCGTAATCGAGGAGGCGAGGCGCGGATCGAAGAAGCGGCAGGCGCTGGTGCCGAGCACGCCGTAAAAGGCGTTCATAATGATTTTCAACGCCTGCGACAGCGGCTGATTGCCCTGTTTTTTCGCCGCCTCGCGCCCCTGCCAGATCTGCTCGACCATGGCGGGCAGGCAGTGGGTATGGCGCGAAAAGCGCGCTTCGCGGAAGCCGGGCACCGAATCGGCGTCATCGGGATGGGCCAGACCTTCGACCAGCCCGACCGGATCGATCAGGAAGGTGCGGATAATCGACGGATAAAGGCTTTTATAATCGAGCACCAGCACCGAATCGTAGAGGCCGGGACGGGAATCCATCACGTAGCCGCCGGGGCTCGCTTCCGGCGCGACCTCGCCGAGATTGGGCGCGACGAAGCCTGCGCGGTGCATACGCGGAATATAGAGATGGCTGAAGGCGGCCACCGATCCGCCGTGGCGATCCGCCGCCAGGCCGTTAACCGAGGCGCGCTCCAGCAGAAACGGCATGATCGCGGTTTTATGGAAAATACGCGTCACCAGCTCGCAGTCTTTGAGGTTGTAACGCGCCAGCGCCGGCTTATCGTTGGCGAAGCGCCAGTTGATCTCTTCCATGCGGTGCCAGGGGTTATCGATCGCTTTGCCTTCGCCCAGCAGAGTTTGCGACACCGCCTCCAGGCTAAAGGAGGGAAAGGTCCAGAAGGCGGATTTCAACGCTTCGATACCGTCGATAATCAGACGGCCAGCCGCGCTGGCGGAAAAGACGCCGGGCTTGAAGCCGTGCTCGCGCCACTCCAGCGGCGTACTCTCACGCCCAAGACGCAGCGGAATGGCGTAGCGGTCGGCATGTTTTTGCAGCACGCGCAGGTCGAATTGCACTACGTTCCAGCCGATCAGCACGTCGGGATCGTGCTCGGCGAACCAGGCATTGAGCGCTTCCAGCAGCTGTGGGCGGGTGTCGAAATAGATCAGATCGAAGTCGAGCGCGCTGGCGTCGCCGTTGGGCGGCCCCAGCATAAAGACCTGCCGCTGGCCGCAGCCCTCCAGACCGATGCAGTAGAGCTCGCCATGCTGGGTGGTTTCGATATCCAGCGACACCCACTTTAGCGGCGGACGATAGTCGGGATGGGGCTTCAGGCGAGCGTTGACCAGCGCGTCGCCCTGCGGCTCGCCGCTGAACCATACCGGCGCGGTGATAAAGCGCTCCATCAGGAAGCGCTCCGGCGGGCGGATATCCGCTTCAAACACCGGAATACCCTGTTCGCGCAGCAGCTTTTCCAGCCGCTGCAGCTGGCGATGCTGACGACAGTAAAGACCGAAGACCGGGCGGCGGCGAAAATCCTTCAGCGCCAGCGGCTGCAGGCGCACCTGACGCTCGTCGCGCAGCAGCGCTTCCACCTGCGGCTGATAGTCGCACGGAATAAAGGCTACCGACTCCTGCGCCGGCAGCGTCAGACGCTGCGGGCCGCTGTCCGTCGCCAGCCAGAAAATGATTTCGGTGCCCTGGGCGCTGTCGCGCCAGTGGCGGGTAAGCAGGAATCCTGCGCGGGGCGTATTCACATCGGCTCCAGACGAAAAAACAGCCAGAGTATATCATGGTTATTTATCCAGTGCGCGCGGCGCGCTTTTGTCAACATCGCCCTACAATTCTTACCTTGACGCTGTCGTGCCGCCTCTGGACAATCCAGCATCCAAAGTGTGAGTAAGGAAGGTTATGGAAGCCTGGATTCAACATCTGTTTACGCAGTCGCTGGAGTACGCGCTGATCGCCGTTGCGCTGGTGACCTTTCTTGAATCGCTGGCCTTTGTTGGCCTGCTGCTGCCGGGCACCGTGATGATGGCCAGCCTGGGCGCGCTGGTTGGCAGCGGACAGATTGGGCTTTATCCCGCCTGGGCGGCGGGCTTTGTGGGTTGTCTGCTGGGCGACTGGATCTCATACGGCATCGGCTGGAAGTTTCAGGGGCCGCTGCACCGCTGGAAATATTTGCAGAAATACAAAGGGCTGCTGGATAAAACCGAGCACGCGCTGCATCAGCACAGCATGTTCACCATTCTGGTCGGACGGTTCGTCGGGCCGACGCGTCCGCTGATCCCGCTGGCGGCCGGCATGCTCGAGCTGCCGGTGCGCAAGTTTCTGCCGCCGAACCTGATTGGCTGCGTGCTGTGGCCGCCGCTCTATTTGCTGCCGGGCATTCTGGCGGGCGTGGCGATCGACGTGCCGAAGGACGCGCAGAGCGGCGCGTTTAAATGGCTGCTACTGCTGGTGGCGCTGCTGGTCTGGCTCGGCTGCTGGCTCGGCTGGCGCTGGTGGCGCAGCGGCAAAAGCCGCGACTGGGCGACGGCGTATCTGCCGCCTGCGCGCCTGCGCTGGCTGGCGCCGCTGGGTATCGCTATCGCGGTCGCCGCCTTCGTGGCGATCCAGTTCCATCCGATGATGCCGCTGTTCCGCCAGCTTTTATGGCAGGTGTTCTTTGCCTGACGCGCGTGCGATGCCGAGCACGTCGGCCTCGCGCGTGACGCCCGACAGCAGCGTCTCGGTGGCGCCGTCCCAGTAGACGCGGCCATCGACGATCACCAGGCTGCGCGGCGCAATCTGCTGCGCATCCTCCAGGCTGTGCGACACCATCAACAGGGTAATCGCTCGCGCCTCGCAGACGCGCCGCACCAGCTGCAGCATCTCGTTGCGCAGCGCCGGATCGAGCGCCGAGAAGGGCTCGTCCAGCAGCAGCACCGGTCGGTCGCGCAGCAGACAGCGCGCCAGCGCCGCGCGCTGCCGCTGGCCGCCGGAGAGCTGGCCCGGCAGGCGCGTCAGCAGGTCGCTTAATCCCACCTGATCGGCAATTTCCTCCAGCTGCCGCCGCTGCGCGGCGTTCAGCTTCAGGCCCGGATGCAGACCCAGCGCCATGTTCTGCTGCACGCTGAGGTGCGGAAACAGATTGTTCTCCTGAAACAGCATCGACACCGGACGCTGCGACGGCACGCTATGGGCGTGATCCGCGCCGTCGATGCGCAGCGCGCCCTGACTCACCGGCAAAAAGCCGGCGATCAGGCTAAGCAGCGTACTTTTGCCCGCGCCGCTGGGGCCGAGCACCGCCAGCCGCTCGCCGCGTTCGGCGCTGAAGCTGAAACGCATCGGCAGATGCTGGTAGAGGTAGGTCAGATTAGTCAGTGTCAGCATGGCGGCCAGGTAATTTTTCCATCAGGGTAAACAGCAGCAGACAGATCGCTAACAGCAGCAGGGCGGTAACCGCGCCGTCCGCGCCGCGATAGGCGCCGGTCTGCTGATAGAGGTAAAAGGGCAGAGTACGGAAGTCTGCGCTGCCGAACAGCGCCACCACGCCGAAGTCGCCGACAGAGAGCACGCAGGCGAAGGCGAGCGCCTGCGCCAGCGGGCGCTTCAGCGCGCGCAGCTCAATGAGCCGCAGCCGGTTCCAGCCAGCGATCCCCAGCGACGCGCACAGGTGCGAATAGCGCTCGGCGCTGTCGCGCATCGGGTTTTCCAGCACCTTTAGCGCATAGGGAATGGCGAGCAGCGCGTTGGCGAAGATCACCAGTCCGTCGGGCGAGTCGGGCAGGCCGGTGGTGGCGTTGAAGAGTAAAAAGAAGCCGGTCGCCAGCACGATGCCCGGCATCGCCAGAATCAGCATGCCGCTGGTCTCCACTACCTGCGCAGGCAGCAGGCGCTGACGCAGGCGCAGCTCGCGGCTGCTCCACAGCAGCATCATGGTAAGCGTGACGCAGAGCACGCCCGCGCCGAGGGCGATACGCAGCGAGGTCAGCGTCGCCTGCCACAGCGCCGGCTGCGCCAGCGCGCCGCCCGAGACGCCGCGCAGCCCGTCAACGATCACCGCCAGCAGCGGCGGCAGCAGCAACAGCAGCGCCAGCGCGATAAGCAGGGCGTCGCCGATGCGCGCGCGCCGGGAATCGTGCGGATCGCGCCAGCCGCGCAGCTGCGCGCTGCCTGCCGGAATCGCCTTGCTGAAGCGCTGGCTCAGCAGCACCAGCGTCAGGCAGAAGGCGAGCTGGATCAGCGCCAGCAGCGCGGCGCGGCCGGGATCGTAGTCGTAGCTCAGCGCCTGAAAGATCGCCAGCTCGATGGTAGTGGCCTGCGGGCCGCCGCCCAGCGAGAGCACGGTCGCGAAGCTGGCGAAACAGAGCATAAAAATCAGCGCCCCGGTCGGCAGCAGCTGACGGCGCAGCCAGGGCCACTCCAGCAGGCGAAATAAGTGCCAGCCGCGCAGTCCGAGCTGGGCGGCGAGCTGGCGCTGTTCGCCTGGAATATTCTCCAGCGTCTGCAGCATCAGGCGCGTCGCCAGCGGCAGGTTGAAAAAGCAGTGCGCCAGCAGAATGCCCTGCAGCCCATAGGGCGAGAAGCGGTAGTCGATGCCGAACAGCTGGCAGAGCTGCGCCAGCCAGCCGACGCGGCCATAGACCGTCAGCAGGCCGAATACCGCCACCAGCACCGGCAGCACCAGCGTCATGGCGCAAAGGCGCAGCAGCAGCTGACGGCCGGGAAAACGCCTGCGGTAGAGGGCGCGCGCCAGCGGGATCGCGGGCAGCAGCGACAGCAGGGCGGAGAGCAACGCCTGGGTGAACGAGAAGCGCACCACGTGGCGCAGATAGCTGTCATGCAGCAGCCCACGCCAGTCGCCTGCCGGCGCGCTGGCCCAGAGCGCGCCGAACGCCAGCAGCGCCACGCCGCACAGCAGCAGCGCGGCGGCGCTGCCCGGCACCATCCACAGCGGGATTAGCGGCTGACGGCGCGTTGCCATGCGTTAATCCACTCTGCGCGCTGCTGCGCCACTTGCTGCGGACTATACTGCAGCGCGGTTTGCGGCACGCTCAGCGTCTGGAAACCCGCCGGCAGCTCGCTTTTAATGACCGGATACATCCAGTTGCCGGTCGGGATGGCGTTCTGGAAGGCGGGCGTCAGCATAAACTGCATAAACTGCTGCGCCAGCTTCGGCTGCTTGCTGCCAGCGAGCTGCGCGGCGACCTCAACCTGCAAATAGTGGCCTTCTGCAAACGGCGCGGCGGCGTAGTTCTCTTTTTTCTCTTCGATCAGGTGATAGGCGGGCGAGGTGGTATAGCTCAGCACCAGATCGCCTTCGCCTTTCAGGAACAGGCCGTAGGCTTCGCTCCAGCCCTTGGTCACGGTAACGGTTTTCTGCGCCAGCTTCTGCCAGGCCTGCGGCGCGCTGTCGCCGTAGACTTTCTGCATCCAGAGCAGCAGGCCCAGACCCGGCGTGCTGGTGCGCGGATCTTCATAGATCACGCGCCATTTTTCCGGGCTTTCCACCAGCTCTTTCAGGCTGGTCGGCGGGTTTTTAAGGCGCGTTTTGTCATAAACGAAGGCGAAGTAGCCGTAGTCGAAGGGCACGAAGGTTTGATCCTGCCAGCCGCCCGGCAGCGTCAGGCTATGAAAATCGACCTCGCTTTTGGCGAACAGGCCGGTCTGCTGCGCCGCCTGCAGCAGATTATTGTCGAGGCCGAGCACCACGTCGGCCTTGCTGTTCTTGCCTTCCATACGCACGCGGTTCAGCAGCGAGACGCCATCTTCCAGCGCCACATAGCGCAGTTCGCAGCCGCACTGCGCTTCAAAGGCTTTTTTCACCGCCGGGCCGGGGCCCCATTCGGCGGAGAAGGAGTCGTAGGTGTAGACGGTCAGGGCAGGTTTTGCCGCCAGCGCCGGCACGGACAGCAACATCAGCAGAGGGAGAATCTGTTTAACCACTTTGCGCTCCAGGGGAGAGTTGTTATGAGTCGCAAAGGATCTGAGCGTAGCAGCCTCTCAAATCCCTACGTCGGTATTAACCGAATCAGGTTCGACGGGTTTTTCTCAGCCTTTCGCAGGCACCCCGTTGAGAACGGCTCATTCTAGACATTTCGCCGCCAGGGGGAAAGCGTCACAGCGTCGGCGGCGCGAACCAGGCGGATTTAAAGTCGAACCAGCCGAGCGTATTGAGCCGCACGCCGCGCATGCTGCGCTGACCTTCCAGCAGCAGCCAGTGATGAAACAGCGGATGCAAACCGTCCGCGTCGAGCAGCCGCTTGCTCCATTCGGCGAGCGGCAGCGCTTTGCGCCGCCAGCGCGCGGCGTCCTCTTCCCAGTCGAGCGGCAAACAGTGATGCAGCAGCGGGATCTCGTAGAGCTGGGCAAACAGCGCATACTCCAGCGGCAGAGTGAAGTTGACGCTGCCGAGCCAGACGTCGCTTTCCGCCTCGCCCTGATGCCAGGTTTCATAGTCGACCGCGCGGGTAATCAGCCGCACGTTGTGCGCAGCCAGCAGCGGGCGCAGCGCGCTGGCGATGCCCTCATGCTCGACATGCTGGCTGTACCAGGTCAGCGTCAGGCTCTCCAGACCGGGCGGCCTGGTCGCCGGCGTCAGGTCGCGACGGTGGTGCCAGCGCGGCAGCAGGCCGTAAGCGGGATACCAGTAGCGCTGATAGCCGGCCTCGGCATAGTTGAGCAGCGCGATGGGATTCAGCAAATGGCAGAGCCAGCGCCGGACGTCGGCATCGCGTCCCAGGGCGGAGCGCTGATCGAACAGAAGAAAATAGCAGCCCTCTTCAAGGCGGCTCTCTTCCGACTTTTCATCCTCGGCGGCGCCCTGGAGACGCACGCCGGAGTAGACCAGTTCGTCGCTGATCTCCGGCAGTACCCAGATTGAGACGTCGTCGATCAGCGCGCGAAAACCGAAATAGTCGTCAAACGCCTCGATCTTCAGCTGACTCTGCTGGTTGCGCACCACGCGATAGGGGCCGGTGCCGACGGGATGTCGCGCGAAGTCGCGCATCTGCGGCCATTCGCGCGGCAGAATCATGGCGCTGACGCTGCCGAGCAGCCAAGGCAGCCAGTCGTCCGGTTCGCTGAGATGGAGATCCAGCGTCCAGGAGGCAGGCGAATCGATGCGTCGAATATGGGAGAAGAGCGGCAGCGGGCGCAGGCGTTCCAGGCTCGACGTGACGTCCGCCATCTCCAGCTCGCGGCCGTGATGAAAGCGGATCGCCGGGCGCAGGTAAAAACGCCAGTGCAGCGGCGATATCGCCTGCCAGTGATGGGCGATATCCGCCTCGACTTCCCCATTTTCCTCATTTATGCGCGTCAGGCCGTTAAAAATTTGCCGCGCCAGATGCGTTTCGGAGCGGCGCAGCGGCGAGCCGGGCAGCAGGTTAAGCAGCGGGCGATAGTAGAGCACGCGCAGAATATGTTTGCCCTGGCGGAAGCTGCGGCCGAGATGGGCGCGGATCATCTGGCGTACTTCCGCCTTATCGCCGACCAGCTGCACCAGTTGATCGATACGATCCTGCGCCAGCAGATCCTCGGCGCGCTGCTGCTGCAGCGCCAGCCCGGTGTAGCAGAAGCTGAGCTGCGAGCGCTTGCCGCGTCCCGCCTCGGCCTGCCAGGTGAGCCAGCCCGCCTCCTGCATCGCATTCAGCAGGTTGCGCATATGGCGACGCGAGCAGTGCAGCCGTTCGGCCAGCTCGCTGAGCGTGACCAGCTGGCTTTCCCCCCGGCAGCTTTGCCACAGGCGAATGAACTGCTGTTTAAGGCGTGATGAGGACATAAAAGAGGAACTCCCTGTGAAAAGCGCTCAGTTTTTCCTGCCTCATATTAAGGGCAAACTTAGCGCTATTGGAAGAGCGGGAGGCATTCCGCCTGGAATGGCGCTCGACCATGATGCCGCTGCGGCGGGATCTTTTCTGAGTAGGGTGCAATTACACCGCCAGCAGAGATTTTCCTGCTGGCTTTTTTCTGTTGCGCTAGAATCCTTTCTCCTGTTTTTCCTGCTCTCGCCACCGCAAAGGGATGTCGCTATGAAGTCGCTGTTAACCCGGAAGCGCCGTATTAATCCGGTCTTTCTCGCCTTTATGGCCGCCTCTTTTATGATCGGCGTCGCCGGCGCGCTGCAGGCGCCGACGCTGAGTCTGTTTCTGACGCGCGAGGTGCAGGCGCGTCCCCTGTGGGTCGGACTCTTTTTTACCGTCAACGCCATCGCGGGCATCGTGGTCAGCATGCTGGTGGCGAAGCGCTCCGACAGCCGCGGCGATCGTCGTACGCTGATCCTCTTTTGCTGCGCGATGGCGTTTTGCAACGCGCTGCTGTTCGCCTTTACCCGCCACTACCTGACGCTGATTACCCTTGGCGTGCTGCTCTCGGCGCTGGCTAGCGTATCGATGCCGCAGATTTTCGCGCTGGCGCGCGAGTATGCTGACCAGTCGGCGCGGGAAGCGGTGATGTTCAGCTCGGTGATGCGCGCGCAGCTTTCGCTCGCCTGGGTGATCGGCCCGCCGCTGTCGTTCGCGCTGGCGCTTAACTTCGGCTTCGTGACGCTTTTTCTGGTGGCGGCCGCGCTGTTTCTGGTCTGCATCCTGTTGATCAAGTTCACCTTGCCGTCGGTGCCGCGCGCCGAGCCGCTGATGAGGAGCGGCGGCATGCCGCTGAGCGGCTGGCGCGACCGCGACGTGCGCCTGCTGTTTATCGCCTCGGTAACGATGTGGACCTGCAATACCATGTATATCATTGATATGCCGCTCTATATCAGCGTCACGCTTGGCCTGCCGGAGAAGCTGGCGGGTTTGCTGATGGGGACGGCGGCCGGGCTGGAGATCCCTGTGATGCTGCTGGCCGGACACTACGCGAAGCGCGTCGGCAAGCGCAACCTGATGCTGATTGCGGTGGCGGCGGGCGTTCTGTTTTACGCCGGGCTGGCGATGTTCGCCTCGCAGACGGCACTGATGGCGCTGCAGCTGTTTAACGCGGTGTTTATCGGCATTATCGCCGGCATCGGCATGCTGTGGTTTCAGGATCTGATGCCGGGCCGGCCGGGCGCGGCGACCACGATGTTCACCAACTCTATTTCGACCGGGATGATTCTGGCAGGCGTGATTCAGGGGACGCTGAGCGAGCGCTTCGGGCATATTGCGGTGTACTGGCTGGCGCTGGGACTGGCCGTCGCGGCGTTCGCCATGTCGGCGCGCGTGAAGAACGTCTAAGAGGGCACTGTTTTTCTTACAGGCAGCGCTAAAGCTTAAAGCGCGGGTGGCTGGGTCCGAAGAGCAAAGCGTCCCGCACCATGGATGGTGCGGGCCGAGCGAGCAGGGATGCGTTTAGCGACTTTGCGATCGGACCCTGCCACACGCGTTAGCTCCCAATCTGCAAACAGCTATGCCTTAATTCAGAAACGCAGGCTGGCGCTGTTCGTAATCGGTAATCGCCGCTTCGTGCTGCAGCGTCAGGCCAATGCTGTCGAGGCCGTTCAGCATGCAGTGACGACGAAAGCTATCGATCTCGAACGAGTAGACTTTGTCGCCCGCCGTCACCGTCTGCGCTTCCAGATCGACGGTAAAGCGGATGCCCGGCTGCGCCGCCACCAGCTTAAACATCTCGTCCACCTGCTCGTCGCTGAGGCGCACCGGCAGCAGCTGGTTGTTAAAGCTGTTGCCGTAAAAAATGTCGGCGAAGCTCGGCGCAATCACCACGTGGAAACCAAAATCGGTCAGCGCCCAGGGCGCGTGCTCGCGCGAGGAGCCGCAGCCGAAGTTTTCGCGCGCCAGCAGAATGCTGGTGCCCTGAAACTCAGGCTTGTTCAGCATAAAGCTGGCGGTCGGCACGGTGCCGGCGTCGTCATCAAAGCGCCAGTCGTGAAACAGATGGGCGCCAAAGCCGGTGCGCGTCACCTTCTGCAGAAACTGCTTGGGAATAATGGCGTCGGTGTCGACGTTCGCCGCGTCCAGCGGGGCGACGATGCCGGTATGCTGAGTAAATTTATTCGCCATGATTATGCTCCTGTCAGTTCACGGATATCGGCAAAGTGGCCGGAAACCGCGGCGGCGGCAGCCATCGCCGGGCTGACCAGATGAGTACGTCCGCCGCGGCCCTGACGACCTTCAAAGTTACGGTTGCTGGTCGAGGCGCAGCGCTCGCCTGGATTCAGGCGGTCATTGTTCATTGCCAGGCACATCGAGCAGCCCGGCAGACGCCATTCGAAACCAGCTTCGAGGAAAATTTTGTCCAGACCTTCCGCTTCCGCCTGCGCTTTTACCGGGCCGGAGCCAGGCACCACCATCGCCACCACGCCCGGCGCGACCTTGCGTCCTTTAGCAATAGCCGCCGCGGCGCGCAGATCCTCGATACGCGAGTTGGTGCAGGAGCCGATAAATACCTTATCGATCGCCACGTCAGTCAGGCGAATGCCCGGCTGCAGGTTCATATAGGCCAGCGCCTTCTCGGCTGAGGCGCGCTCGACCGGATCGGCAAACGAGGCCGGGTTCGGGATCAGCTCATCCACGGCGATCACCTGGCCCGGGTTGGTGCCCCAGGTCACCTGCGGCGCGATATCGGCAGCGTTCAGCGTTACCACCGCGTCGTAGTGCGCGCCTGCGTCCGACTTAAGGGTGCGCCAGTATTCTACCGCCTGCTCCCACTTCTCGCCCTGCGGCGCGAACTGACGGCCTTTCAGGTAGTTGAAGGTAGTATCGTCCGGCGCGACCAGGCCTGCCTTGGCGCCCATCTCGATCGCCATATTGCACAGCGTCATGCGACCTTCCATGCTCAGAGCTTCGATAGCCGGACCGCAGAACTCGACCACATGGCCGGTGCCGCCTGCGCTGCCGGTTTTGCCGATGATCGCCAGCACGATATCCTTCGCGGTGATGCCCGGCGCGGCGTCGCCCAGCACTTCGATTTTCATGGTCTTCGCGCGACCCTGCTTCAGCGTCTGGGTCGCAAAAACATGCTCGACTTCCGAGGTGCCGATGCCGAAAGCCAGCGAACCGAACGCGCCGTGCGTGGCAGTGTGCGAATCGCCGCAGACGATGGTCATGCCCGGCAGCGTCATGCCTTGCTCTGGCCCGATGACGTGCACGATGCCCTGAAACGGGTGATTCAGATCGTAGAGCTGCACGCCGAACTCGGCGCAGTTCTTCATCAGCTCCTGCATCTGGATGCGCGCCATCTCGCCGGAGGCGTTGATATCTTTGGTCTGGGTCGAAACGTTATGGTCCATGGTGGCGAACGTCTTCGACGGCTGACGCACCTTGCGGCCGTGGGCGCGCAGACCGTCGAAAGCCTGCGGCGACGTCACCTCATGGATCAGGTGACGATCGATATAGAGCAGCGGCGTCTCGTCAGGCGCTTCGTGAACGACATGTGCATCAAATAACTTCTGGTATAAAGTTTTCATTATTTTATTTTTCCTCGGCGATAAAGCGGGCAATCACGCTGCCCATCTCATCCGTGGTGACGGCGGGGCCGTCACCGGCCAAATCTCGGGTACGGTAGCCTTCTTCCAGCGCGCGGCTGACGGCGCGCTCAATGCTGTCGGCGGCGGCATCCGCATTCAGGCTGTAACGCAGCAGCAGCGACAGCGACAGGATCTGCGCCACCGGGTTCGCGATATTCTGTCCGGCGATATCTGGCGCGGAGCCGCCCGCCGGCTCATACAGACCGAAACTCTCTTCATTCAGGCTGGCTGACGGCAGCATGCCCATCGAGCCGGTGATCATCGCGCACTCGTCAGAGAGAATGTCGCCAAACAGATTGGAGCAGAGCAGCACGTCGAACTGCGACGGATCTTTAATCAGCTGCATAGTGGCGTTATCGATATACATATGGCTCAGCTGCACGTCGGGGTAATCCTGCGCCACTTCATTGACGATTTCGCGCCACATCACCGAGGTCTGCAGCACGTTGGCTTTATCGATCGAGGTGACTTTATTGCGACGCTTGCGCGCCGACTCAAAGGCGATGCGGGCGATGCGTTCAATCTCGAAACGGTGATAAACCTCGGTGTCGAAGGCGCGCTCATGCGGGCCGCTGCCTTCACGACCTTTCGGCTGGCCGAAATAGATACCGCCAGTCAGCTCGCGCACGCACAGAATATCGAAACCCTTCGCGGCGATATCGGCGCGCAGCGGACAAAAGGCCTCCAGCCCCTGGTAGAGCGCGGCGGGACGCAGGTTGCTGAACAGCCTGAAATGCTTGCGCAGCGGCAGCAGCGCGCCGCGTTCCGGCTGCGCGGCGGGCGGCAGATGCTCCCATTTGGGGCCGCCGACCGAGCCGAACAGAATCGCGTCGGCCTGCTCGCAGCCCGCGACGGTGGCGGGCGGCAGCGGTTCGCCGTGGCGGTCGATGGCGATGCCGCCGACGTCATACTCGCTGGTGGTGATGCGCATATCAAAGCGGTGACGAATGGCGTCCAGCACTTTCAGGGCCTGCGCCATGACTTCCGGGCCGATGCCGTCGCCGGGCAATACTGCGATATGAGAAGAGGTAGACATAGTTACACCGTTTCCTTCTGAAATTTGCGCTGCAATTCTTTTTCGACTTCTTTGGCGCGCCAGATATTGTTCAGCGCGTTCACCATCGCCTTCGCGGAGGATTCGACGATATCGGTCGCCAGACCCACGCCGTGGAATTTGCGGCCGTTATAGTTGACCACGATATCCACCTGGCCCAGCGCGTTCTCGCCGTGCCCTTTCGCCGTTAACTTGTAGTTCACCAGCTCGGCTTCGAAGCCGGTAATGCGGTTGATCGCCTGGTAAACTGCGTCGACCGGGCCGTTGCCGGTGGCGGCGTCTGCTTTGGTCTCTTCACCGCAGCCCAGCTGCACCGACGCGGTCGCCGTGACGCTGGAGCCGGTCTGCACGTTGAATTCGTTCAGCTGGAAATGTTCCGGCTCTTCATGCTGTTTATTGATAAAGGCCAGCGCTTCCAGATCGTAATCGAACACCTGGCCTTTCTTGTCGGCCAGCTTCAGGAAGGCGTCATACAGCGCGTCCAGGCTGTAGTCGCTCTCTTTGTAGCCCATCTCTTCCATGCGGTGTTTCACCGCGGCGCGGCCGGAGCGCGAGGTCAGGTTCAGCTGGATTTTGTGCAGGCCGATCGACTCCGGCGTCAGAATTTCGTAGTTTTCGCGGTTTTTCAGCACGCCGTCCTGATGGATGCCGGAGGAGTGGGCGAAGGCGTTAGAGCCGACCACCGCCTTGTTCGCCGGGATCGGCATATTGCAGATCTGGCTGACCATCTGGCTGGTGCGGTAGATTTCCTGATGCTGGATGTTGGTATGCACGTTCAGGATCTGCTGGCGAGTTTTGATCGCCATGATGACCTCTTCCAGCGCGCAGTTGCCAGCGCGCTCGCCCAGACCGTTCAGCGTGCCTTCCACCTGGCGCGCGCCCGCCTGGACGGCAGCCAGCGCGTTGCCGGTCGCCATGCCTAAATCGTCATGGGTGTGCACCGACAGAATCGCTTTGTCGATATTGGGCACGCGATTGATCAGCTGGCTGATAATGCTGGCGTATTCGCCCGGCAGGGTGTAGCCCACGGTGTCCGGGATGTTGATGGTGGTGGCGCCGGCGTTGATCGCCGCCTCTACCACGCGACACAGATCGTCGATCGGCGTGCGGCCGCCATCTTCGCAAGAGAACTCGACGTCGCTGGTATAGTTGCGCGCGCGCTTTACCATGTGCACCGCGCGCTCGATCACCTCAGGCAGGGTGCTGCGCAGTTTGGTGGCGATATGCATCGGCGAGGTGGCGATGAAGGTGTGGATACGATAGGCCTCCGCCACGCGCAGCGCTTCATAAGCGGCGTCGATGTCTTTCTCGACGCAGCGCGCCAGCCCGCAGACGCGGCTGTTTTTAATGGTGCGCGCGATGGTCTGTACGGATTCAAAGTCGCCCGGTGACGAGACCGGAAAACCGACTTCCATCACGTCGACGCCCATGCGCTCCAGCGCCAGTGCGATCTGCAATTTTTCTTTCACACTCAGGCTGGCCTGTAATGCCTGCTCACCGTCGCGCAGAGTGGTATCGAAAATAATGACTTGCTGGCTCATCGTATTCTTCCTTATGCGTTAACTTCACCGTGCAACGAGCATAAAAAAACCCGCGCAAGGCGCGGGTTTTTAACTTTCAGCAGGTTCGAATCAGTGTTTGATTCTGCCCACGAGTCTACCGCGCAAACTGAATGCGTTAAGTAGTAGACCGAGTAGGCGGAATGAATGAAACATGGATTCGAACCTCGTAAAATTTTGTGCTGCACATATTGGTACTGGAATCGTGACGGGATGTCAACCATAAGTAAAAGGGTATTTTCGGCGGACGTTAAGGAAATAATTCTGCGATTTCGCGCCAGATCAGTGGAACAGACAATGAGCGGAGAAATGGCGTGCAAAAGAGGCGGCGCGTCGCGATAATTTTGATTTATGTTTTTGATTTTATGGTGTTTTTAAGGGTTTTTACGCCCGCTGACGCAGAACTGTTTTACCGCTGCGCGGCAGAACATTGTCGTGCATCGCCTTTATTTCAGAGTTAATAACGCCAGAAATGAATTTCGCAGGAAAATTGTGGGCTGACGCAGGCGGAATTAATTTTTTATTATTTCTTATAACCCGCTGAAAATGATTTCGTCTTCAGCATTTTCTTCTGCCTAACTTCCGATGAATTAGATAATTCCTCGCGCGCTTAACTTATCGCGCAGAGGCTTTACGGCCGGCTTAACGATAAGCGCAGACTCTGACGTTTGCCTGCCAGGTTTTCTACGGTTATGGTAATCGACCAACTCTTAAAACAATCAACCAAGCAGATTTCTCTGTATCTGGATGTCGGAAAGGCGTTCCGGCGTCTGCGCATAAACATAAGGTTTTGATCTTAACTGGCGAACGTGGGGCAGGATGCCAGTGGCGCGCAGGAACAGCGAGCGTCAGTGGATTCAGTTCCTCAAGCCTGGAGGCAGAAAATGGAGATGTTGTCAGGAGCCGAGATGGTCGTCCGGTCGTTAATCGACCAGGGCGTAAAGCAGGTGTTCGGTTATCCGGGCGGCGCGGTGCTGGATATTTACGATGCGCTGCAAACCGTCGGCGGAATCGATCACGTACTGGTGCGCCATGAACAGGGCGCGGTGCATATGGCGGACGGTCTGGCGCGCGCGACCGGCGAAGTCGGCGTGGTGCTGGTGACGTCGGGACCCGGCGCAACCAATGCGATTACCGGTATCGCCACCGCCTATATGGATTCGATTCCGCTGGTGATCCTGTCGGGGCAGGTGCCGTCCTCGCTGATTGGCTACGACGCCTTTCAGGAGTGCGACATGGTGGGGATTTCCCGTCCGGTGGTGAAGCACAGCTTTCTGGTGAAAAGCACCGAAGAGATCCCGACCGTGCTGAAAAAAGCGTTCTGGCTGGCGGCCAGCGGGCGTCCGGGGCCAGTGGTGATCGATCTGCCGAAGGATATTCTGAATCCGGCCAACAAACTGCCTTATGTCTACCCGGAATCGGTGAGCATGCGCTCCTATAACCCGACGATTCAGGGACATAAAGGACAGATCAAGCGCGCGCTCAATACGCTGCTCGCCGCGCGCAAGCCGGTGATGTACGTCGGCGGCGGCGCGATTACCTCAGCGTGCGAGGCAGAGCTGTTGCAGCTTGCGGAGCAGCTGAACATTCCGGTCACCAGTTCGCTGATGGGGCTGGGCGCTTTCCCCGGCACCCATCGGCAGTCGGTGGGCATGCTCGGCATGCACGGCACCTACGAAGCCAATATGACGATGCACAACGCCGATCTTATCTTTGCCGTCGGCGTGCGCTTTGACGATCGCACCACCAACAACCTGGCTAAATATTGTCCGAACGCGACGGTGCTGCATATCGACATCGATCCTACCTCGATCTCGAAAACCGTGGCGGCGGATATTCCTATCGTCGGCGATGCGAAGCAGACGCTGCAGCAGATGCTCGATCTGCTGGCGCAGAGCGAGACGAAGCAAGATCTCGATAGCCTGCGCGACTGGTGGCAGAGTATCGAGGGCTGGCGCAGTCGTAAATGCCTGGCGTTCGATCGCACCAGTGAAAAGATCAAGCCGCAGGCGGTGATCGAAACGATCTTTCGCCTGACCAACGGCGACGCCTACGTGACGTCGGACGTCGGCCAGCATCAGATGTTCGCGGCGCTCTATTATCCCTTTGATAAACCGCGCCGCTGGATCAACTCCGGCGGGCTCGGCACCATGGGCTTCGGGCTGCCGGCCGCGCTGGGCGTGAAAATGGCGCTGCCGGAAGAGACGGTAATCTGCGTGACCGGCGACGGCAGCATTCAGATGAATATTCAGGAGCTCTCCACCGCGCTGCAGTACGATTTGCCGGTGCTGGTGCTGAGCCTGAACAACCGCGTGCTCGGTATGGTGAAGCAGTGGCAGGATATGATCTATTCCGGCCGCCATTCGCAATCTTATATGGAATCGCTGCCGGACTTCGTGCGCCTGGCTGAGGCGTACGGTCACGTCGGCATCGCGATTCAGCATCCTTCCGAGCTGGAAGAGAAGCTGCAGCTGGCGCTGGATACGCTGGCGAAAGGGCGGCTGGTGTTCGTCGACGTCACCGTCGACGGCAGCGAGCACGTCTACCCGATGCAGATCCGCGGCGGGTCGATGGATGAGATGTGGCTGAGCAAAACGGAGAGGACATAAATATGCGTCGTATTTTATCGGTTCTGCTGGAGAACGAATCCGGCGCATTGTCTCGCGTGGTGGGCCTCTTTTCCCAGCGCGGCTATAACATCGAGAGCCTGACCGTCGCGCCGACCGACGATCCCACTCTGTCGCGTATGACCATCCAGACCGTCGGCGACGAAAAGGTGCTGGAGCAGATTGAAAAGCAGCTGCACAAGCTGGTGGATGTGCTGCGCGTCAGCGAGCTGGGGCAGGGCGCCTATGTCGAACGCGAAATCATGCTGGTGAAACTTCAGGCCACCGGTTACGGCCGCGAAGAGGTGAAGCGCAGCGCGGAGATCTTCCGCGGTCAGATTATCGACGTGACGCCGACGCTGTACACGGTTCAGCTGGCGGGCACCAGCGACAAGCTCGACGCCTTCCTGAATACCGTGCGCGAAGTGGCGGAAATCGTTGAAGTGGCGCGTTCCGGCATCGTCGGCGTGTCGCGCGGCGATCGCATTATGCGGTAATTGCTCAAGGTGACAGTCTCTAACCCGGCGTAATGTCGGGTTTTTTTATTTTATGCGCTATGCGGAGATCGCTAAGAAAAGCGGTTGCTCAGCGCGAAGTTCTGCTGTTAGATGTTACAAACGAGTTACCCTTAGCTTAGTTGCGGACATCTGCCGCAACGCGGCTCGCCGTGAAGTATGGAGTTATCGTGAAACTGGATGAAATCGCGCGCCTGGCAGGCGTGTCGCGCACCACGGCCAGTTATGTCATCAATGGCAAAGCGCGGCAGTATCGTGTCAGCGAAAAAACCGTCGAGAAAGTGATGGCGGTGGTGCGTGAGCATAACTACCACCCCAACGCCGTGGCGGCGGGCCTGCGTGCCGGCCGTACGCGCTCGATCGGCCTGGTGATCCCCGATCTGGAAAACACCAGCTATACCCGCATCGCCAACTATCTTGAACGTCAGGCGCGGCAGCGCGGCTATCAGCTGCTGATCGCCTGCTCGGAAGATCAGCCCGACAATGAAATGCGTTGCATTGAACATCTGCTGCAGCGTCAGGTCGATGCGATAATCGTTTCAACCTCTTTGCCGCCTGAGCATCCTTTCTATCAGCGCTGGATCAACGATCCGCTGCCCATTATCGCGCTGGACCGCGCGCTGGATCGTGAACACTTCACCAGCGTCGTCGGCGCCGATCAGGACGATGCCTTCACGCTGGCGGCTGAATTGCGTCAGTTGCCGGTGAAAAACGTGCTGTTTCTCGGCGCGCTGCCGGAGCTTTCCGTCAGCTTTCTGCGCGAAATGGGTTTCCGCGACGCCTGGAAAGAGGATTCGCGCCCCATCGACTATATCTATTGCAACAGCTTCGAGCGCACGGCGGCGGCGGCGCTGTTTGAGAAGTACCTTGACGATCACGATATGCCGGAAGCGCTCTTCACCACCTCGTTCGGTCTGCTACAGGGCGTGATGGACGTGACGTTAAAACGTGACGGACGCCTGCCGACCGACCTCGCGATCGCCACATTTGGCGACCACGAATTACTGGACTTTTTAGAGTGTCCGGTGCTGGCGGTAGGGCAGCGCCACCGCGACGTGGCGGAGCGCGTGCTGGAGTTAGTTCTGGCTTCGCTTGATGAACCACGAAAACCGAAACCGGGATTAACGCGTATTCGACGAAATTTATTTCGTCGCGGTCAGCTCAGCCGCAAAGTTAAATAGTTGAAGGGCAGCAATACCGCTGCCCTTAAATTTTCGCGTATTAATAATCATCATTTTTTAGGGTAAAAAAGCGTAAAGCTGCGACATCTCATCTAACAAATTAGCAGCGATGTGATTGTTAAATGTCCATTTCTTTGGGCTGGCGCGCACTCCTGACCCGCCTGAAGCGGCAGGCACCGCTTTCGGAACTCCCCTAAAATGCAGCCCCTGTCTCAGAAATAGTGAAGAATATTAGCGCAGGTCGTCAGGCTTATTTTTAAGCATTTTCTAAAGCGTCGTGGTTTTTATTCCATTATTCATCAGGTTAATTTTTAAAATTGACCTTTTGCCCCGTTTGCTGCTTTTCAATCAGCGAAATCACCCCTTGTAAATAGTTATATTCCCGCCGCGCTTCGGCTTGACAACGATTTCATCGCCTCCGTAAACTCGTGGCGTGGTAAAAAGTGGGGTAAAGTGGTGAAAATGGGGAGCTGAGGGGAAGACTGGCATGTTCCGTGGAGCAACGTTAGTCAATCTCGACAGCAAGGGGCGACTGGCCGTACCAACGCGCTATCGCGAAACGCTGATCGGGGAATCTCAAGGGCAGATGGTGTGTACCATCGACCTTCATCAGCCATGCCTGTTGCTTTATACCCTGCCCGAATGGGAAATCATCGAAAAAAAGCTGTCTCGCTTATCCAGCATGAACCCCGTTGAACGACGCGTACAGCGTCTGCTGCTGGGACATGCCAGTGAGTGTCAGATGGACAACGCAGGCCGTTTGCTGCTGGCGAATACCCTTCGGCAACACGCGCACCTGACGAAAGAAGTGATGCTGGTCGGCCAGTTCAACAAGTTTGAACTGTGGGATGAACAGACCTGGTATCAACAAGTCAAGGATGACATTGACGCAGAACAGTCGGCTCAGGAACCTTTGTCTGAGCGGTTGCAGGACTTGTCGCTATAGCTATGCAGGAAAATTTTAAACATACCACGGTGCTGCTGGACGAGGCGGTTAACGGCCTCAACATCAGGGAAGACGGCATCTACATCGACGGCACCTTTGGTCGCGGCGGACATTCCCGTTTGATTCTGTCGCAGCTGGGCCCGCAGGGACGGCTTATCGCCATCGATCGCGACCCGCAAGCTATCGCCGCCGCCGCCGAAATCGCCGATCCGCGCTTCTCGATCGTGCACGGCCCCTTTTCCGCGCTGGCCGACTATGTCGAGGAGCTGGGCTTAAGCGGCAAAATCAGCGGCATCCTGCTCGATCTGGGCGTCTCGTCGCCGCAGCTGGACGACGCGGAACGCGGCTTCTCCTTTATGCGCGACGGGCCGCTGGATATGCGTATGGACCCGACGCGCGGGCACTCCGCCGCCGAATGGCTGCTGCAAGCGGAAGAGGCGGATATCGCCTTCGTGCTGAAGACCTACGGCGAAGAGCGTTTTGCTAAACGCATCGCGCGCGCCATCGTCGAGCGCAACCGTGAACAGCCGATGACGCGCACCAAAGAGCTTGCTGACGTCATTGCGGCGGCAACGCCGGTAAAAGATAAGTTCAAGCATCCGGCAACGCGCAGCTTTCAGGCGATCCGAATCTGGATTAACAGCGAGCTGGAAGAGATTGAAAAGGCGCTGAAAGGCGCGTTAAAGGCGCTGGCGCCCGAAGGGCGTCTCTCCATTATCAGCTTCCACTCGCTGGAAGATCGCCTGGTGAAGCGTTTTATGCGCGACCAGAGCCGCGGCCCGCAGGTGCCGGCCGGATTGCCGATGACCGAGGCGCAGCTTAAAGCGCTGGGCGGACGTCAGCTGAAGCTGCTCGGCAAAATGACGCCGGGCGACGCGGAAGTCGCGGACAACCCGCGCGCGCGCAGTTCGGTTCTGCGCATCGCGGAGAGAACCGACGCATGATCGGCAACGAACGTCACAGTCTGCCCGGCGTCATCGGCGGCGATCTGCTGCGGTTCGGCAAAATCCCGCTGATTTTGCTGATCGCCGTACTGGTGTCGGCCGTGATGGTGGTGACAACAACGCACAAAACGCGTCTGCTGACCGCGCAGCGCGAACAGCTGGTGTTAGAGCGCGACGCGCTAGACATTGAATGGCGTAACCTGATCCTTGAGGAGAACGCGCTGGGCGATCACAGCCGGGTGGAGCGCATCGCCACCGAGAAGCTGCAGCTACAGCATGTAGACCCATCCCAGGAAAATATTGTGGTACAGAAATAAGGAACGCTAAATCGCAATGAGCGGCGCAAGCAAAACGCTGAAGTTGAAAAAACAGGAAGATAAAGCCAGCTTTGTAAGCTGGCGTTTTGCGTTGCTGTGCGGCTGTATTTTACTGGCGCTGTTCGGTCTGCTCTCCCGCGTCGCCTGGCTGCAGGTCATTAGCCCGGACAAGCTGGTGAAAGAGGGCGATCTGCGCTCGCTGCGCGTGCAGGCGGTGCCTACCGCGCGCGGCATGATCAGCGATCGCGCCGGTCGTCCGCTGGCGGTCAGCGTGCCGGTCAACGCCATCTGGGCCGACCCGAAAGAGCTGCACGACGCGGGCGGCGTGACCCTGGACGGCCGCTGGAAAGCGCTCGCCGACGCGCTCTCTATTCCTCTCGACCAGCTGGCAACGCGCGTCAACGCCAATCCCAAAGGACGCTTCATCTATCTGGCGCGCCAGGTTAATCCCGCCATCAGCGACTACATCAAGAAGCTCCGGCTGCCCGGCATCCATCTGCGCGAAGAGTCGCGCCGTTATTATCCGGCCGGTCAGGTGACATCTCACCTGATCGGCTTTACCAATATTGACGGCCAGGGTATCGAAGGCATCGAGAAGAGCTTCGATAAATGGCTGACCGGTGCGCCGGGCGAACGAACGGTGCGTAAAGACCGCAACGGCCGCGTGATCGAAGATATCTCGTCAGTGGACAGCCGCGCCGCCCACAACCTGACGCTCAGCATCGACGAACGCCTGCAGGCGCTGGTCTATCGCGAACTTAACAATGCGGTGGCGTTCAACAAGGCCGAATCGGGCACGGCCGTACTGGTGGACGTCAATACTGGCGAAGTACTGGCGATGGCCAACAGCCCGGCCTACAACCCCAATAACCTTGGCAACACGCCGAAAGAGATGATGCGCAACCGCGCCATCACCGACATCTTCGAGCCTGGCTCGACCGTTAAGCCAATGGTGGTGATGACGGCGCTGCAGCGCGGCGTGGTGCGGGAAAACAGCGTACTTAATACCGTGCCGTACCGCGTTAACGGTCACGAGATAAAAGACGTGGCGCGCTATAACGAATTGACCCTTACCGGGATTCTGCAGAAGTCGAGTAACGTCGGCGTTTCACGGCTGGCGTTAGCGATGCCCTCCTCAGCGCTTGTAGATACTTATGCGCGCTTTGGCCTGGGTAAACCGACCAATTTGGGGCTGGTCGGGGAAAGTAGTGGCTTATACCCTCAAAAACAACGGTGGTCTGACATAGAGAGGGCCACCTTCTCTTTCGGCTACGGGCTAATGGTAACGCCGTTACAGTTAGCGCGTGTCTACGCGACTATCGGCAGCTACGGCATCTCCCGGCCGCTGTCGATTACCAAAGTCGATCCGCCTGTCGCGGGCGAGCGCGTCTTCCCGGAATCGCTGGTGAAAACCGTGGTTCATATGATGGAAAGCGTCGCGCTGCCGGGCGGCGGCGGCGTAAAAGCGGCAATTAAAGGCTATCGCATCGCGATTAAAACCGGTACGGCGAAAAAAGTCGGACCGGACGGCCGCTACGTCAATAAATATATCGCATACACCGCAGGCGTCGCGCCTGCCAGTCATCCTCGTTTTGCGCTGGTGGTGGTGATCAACGATCCCCAGGCCGGCAAGTATTACGGTGGTGCGGTTTCCGCGCCGGTGTTCGGTGCCATCATGGGCGGCGTTCTGCGCACCATGAACATCGAACCGGATGCGTTGCCGACCAATGACAAAAACGAGCTGGTGACAAACAGAAGTGAGGAAAAAAGTGACAGATCGTAACCTGCGCGACTTGCTGGGCCCGTGGGTGCCAGACGCGCCGGCGCGTCCCCTGGGTGACATGACACTGGATAGCCGCAAAGCGGCGTCCGGCGATCTGTTTGTGGCCGTTGCAGGCCACCACGCCGATGGACGGCGTTTTATTCCGCAGGCGATCGCGCAAGGGGTTTCCGCCGTGATCGCCGAGGCCGAAGGCGAAGCCAGCGATGGCGATATCAAAGAAATGCACGGCGTGCCGGTGATTTACCTGGCGCAGCTGCCGCAGCGGCTCTCTGCGCTGGCAGGCCGTTTTTATGGTCAGCCTGGCGAAAAGCAGAAGCTGATCGGCGTGACCGGCACCAATGGCAAAACCACGACCACTCAGCTGCTGGCGCAGTGGGCGCAGCGTCTGGGCGAAACCGGCGCGGTGATGGGCACGGTCGGCAACGGCCTGCTCGGACAGCTGACCGCCGCAGAGAACACCACCGGCTCAGCCGTGGAGGTTCAGCATCTGCTGCAGGAGCTGGCGCAGCAGGGCGCGACGCTGACCGCGATGGAGGTCTCATCGCACGGTCTGGTGCAGCATCGCGTTGCGGCGCTGCCGTTCGCCGCCGCGGTCTTTACCAATCTGAGCCGCGATCATCTCGATTATCACGGCGATATGCAGAGCTACGAATCGGCTAAAAAGCTGCTGTTTACCGACCATCAGGTCGGCGAAATGATCCTTAACGCCGACGACGAAGCAGGGCGCCGCTGGCTGGCGACGCTGCCTGACGCCGTCGCCGTCACCATGGAGAACAATCTCCAGCCGGGCTGTCACGGCCGGTGGGTAAAAGCCGAAGAGGTCACCTATCAGGACAACGGCGCGCATATCCGCTTCAGCTCAAGCTGGGGCGAAGGTGAATTCGACAGCCGCCTGATGGGCGCCTTCAACGTCAGCAACCTGCTGCTGGCCTTTGCCACGCTGCTGGCGCTCGATTATCCGCTCGCCGATCTGGTGCGGACGGCGCCGCAGCTGCAGCCGGTATGCGGGCGCATGGAAGTCTTCAGCGCGCCGGGCAAGCCGACCGTAGTGGTGGATTACGCCCATACGCCGGACGCGCTGGAAAAGGCGCTGGAAGCAGCGCGCCTGCACTGCAAAGGCAAGCTGTGGTGCGTGTTTGGCTGCGGTGGCGATCGCGACAAAGGCAAGCGTCCGCTGATGGGCGCTATCGCCGAGCAGTTCGCGGACGTCGTGGTGATTACCGACGATAATCCGCGCAGCGAAGATCCGCAGGCTATCGTTAACGACATTTTGACCGGCCTGCTTGAGCCGCACCGCGCGCGCGTCGTCGCGGGTCGTGCGCAAGCGGTCACTAACGCCGTTCTGCAGGCGCAGCCTGATGATATCGTGCTGGTGGCGGGCAAAGGTCACGAAGATTATCAAATCGTGGGAAATCGTCGTCTGGATTACTCCGACCGCGCCACGGTTGCCGCGTTTTTAGGAGTGACGGCATGATCCCGGTTTCCCTTACCACGCTGGCCGACATTAGCGGCGGCACGCTTCACGGCAGCGATCTTGTTCTGAACGACGTCACTACCGATACGCGCAAAGTGACGCCCGGCAGCCTGTTTGTCGCGCTGGTCGGCGAACGCTTCGACGCCCATGACTTTGCCGCTGACGCTATCGCCAGCGGCGCGCAGGCGTTATTAGTGAGTAAGCATTTACCTCTTTCTGTCCCGCAGGTGGTGGTTGCCGACACGCGTATCGCGTTCGGCAAGCTGGCCGCCTGGGTACGCCAGCAGTCGAAGGCGCGCGTCGTGGCGCTTACCGGCTCCTCCGGCAAAACCTCGGTGAAAGAGATGACCGCCGCCATCCTGCGTGAGTGCGGCGAAACCCTCTATACCGCCGGGAATCTGAATAACGATTTCGGCGTGCCGATGACGCTGCTGCGTCTCACCGAACAGCATCAGTACGCGGTGATCGAACTGGGCGCCAATCATCAGGGCGAGATCGCCTATACCACCGAGCTGACGCGTCCAGAGAGCGCGCTGGTGAATAACCTGGCGGCGGCGCATCTGGAAGGCTTCGGCTCGCTGGCGGGCGTGGCGAAGGCGAAAGGGGAGATCTTCAACGGTCTGCCGGCGAACGGCACCGCCATTCTCAACGCTGACAGCAACGACTGGCCACACTGGCAGACCAACCTGCACGGCAAGCGCGTCTGGCGCTTTTCGCCGCAGGCTGCCGACAGCGATTTTACCGCGCGCGATATCCGCCTGGGCGTAGACGGCACCCACTTTATCCTGCAGACGCCGCGCGGCGACATCGACGTCACGCTGCCGCTGCCTGGCCGCCATAATATCGCCAACGCGCTGGCCGCGGCCGCGCTGGCGCTGTCGGTCGACGCGCCGCTTAGCGCCATTCAGAGCGGGTTAAAAAACCTGCAGGCCGTGCCTGGCCGCCTGTTTCCCATTCGCCTCGGCGAGCATCAGCTGCTGCTCGACGACAGTTATAACGCCAACGTCGGCTCCATGACGGCCGCCGCGCAGGTGCTGGGCGAGATGCCCGGCTATCGCGTGATGGTGGTCGGCGATATGGCCGAGCTGGGCGAAGAGGCGGAACAGTGTCATCGCGAAGTCGGGCTGGCGGCGAAAGCCGCGGGCGTCGATCGCGTGCTGAGCGTCGGCGCGTTGAGCGCCAACATTAGTGAAAGCAGCGGGGTTGGCGAACATTTCGCCACTAAAACCGCGCTGACGGAACGTTTACGGACGTTGTTGTCCGAACATCGGGAATTAACCGTTTTGATTAAGGGTTCGCGGAGTGCTGCCATGGAGCAGGTCGTGCAGAACCTACAGGAGATGGGAACATGTTAGTCTGGCTGGCCGAGCATCTGGTCGCTTTTTATTCCGGCTTCAACGTCTTTTCGTATCTGACGTTTCGCGCCATTGTCAGCCTGCTGACCGCTTTATTTATCTCTTTATGGATGGGGCCGCGCCTGATCGCCTGGCTGCAAAAGCTGCAAATCGGCCAGGTGGTGCGCAACGACGGTCCGGAGTCGCACTTCAGCAAGCGCGGCACGCCGACCATGGGCGGGATTATGATCCTCACGTCGATTACCGTTTCGGTGCTGATGTGGGCTTATCCTTCTAATCCCTATGTCTGGTGCGTGCTGGTAGTACTGGTAGGCTTTGGCATCATCGGCTTTGTCGATGACTATCGCAAAGTGGTGCGCAAAGACACCAAAGGACTGATCGCGCGCTGGAAATATTTCTGGATGTCGGTGATTTCGCTCGGCGTGGCGTTCGCGCTCTACGCCGCCGGCAAAGGGACGCCCGCCACGCAGCTGGTGGTGCCGTTTTTCAAAGACATCATGCCTCAGCTTGGCCTGTTCTACGTAGTGCTGGCCTACTTCGTTATTGTTGGCACCGGCAACGCCGTTAACCTCACCGACGGTCTGGACGGCCTGGCGATTATGCCGACCGTGTTTGTCGCGGCCGGGTTCGCGCTGGTGGCCTGGGCGACCGGCAATGTCAAGTTTGCCGAGTATCTGCATATTCCCTATTTACGCCATGCGGGCGAGCTGGTGATCGTCTGTACCGCCATCGTCGGGGCAGGGCTGGGCTTTCTGTGGTTCAACACCTATCCGGCGCAGGTTTTTATGGGCGACGTGGGATCGCTGGCGCTGGGCGGCGCGCTCGGCACGCTCGCCGTGCTGCTGCGTCAGGAATTTTTACTGGTGATCATGGGCGGCGTGTTTGTGGTTGAGACGCTGTCAGTGATCCTGCAGGTAGGATCGTTCAAGCTACGCGGACAGCGCATTTTCCGCATGGCGCCGATTCATCATCACTATGAACTGAAAGGCTGGCCGGAACCGCGCGTCATCGTGCGCTTCTGGATCATTTCGCTGATGCTGGTGCTTATTGGCCTGGCCACGCTGAAGGTACGTTAATTATGGCTGACTATCGGGGCAGAAAAGTCGTCATTATCGGGCTGGGCCTGACGGGCCTCTCCTGTGTTGATTTCTTTTTAGCGCAAGGCGTAACGCCGCGCGTGATGGATACCCGTGTGTCGCCGCCGGGACTCGACAAGCTGCCTGAGCAGGTAGATCGCTATACCGGCGGGCTTAACAGCGACTGGCTGCTGGCGGCGGATCTGATCGTCGCCAGTCCGGGCATGGCGCTGGCGCATCCGGCATTAACTGAAGCGGCCGAGGCGGGCGTGGAAATCGTCGGCGATATCGAGCTGTTCTGCCGCGAGGCGCAGGCGCCGATCGTGGCGATCACCGGCTCCAACGGCAAAAGCACGGTCACTACCCTGGTTGGCGAGATGGCGCGAGCCGCGGGCTGGCAGGTCGGCGTCGGCGGCAATATCGGCCTGCCGGCGCTGTCGCTGCTGAAATCGCCCGCGCAGCTTTACGTGCTCGAGCTCTCCAGCTTCCAGCTCGAAACCACTTACAGCCTGAAAGCCGCGGCGGCGACCATTCTCAATGTCAGCGAAGATCATATGGATCGCTATCCGCTCGGCATGCAGCAGTATCGCGCCGCGAAGCTGCGCATCTATGAAAACGCGCGGGTCTGCGTGGTGAACGCCGACGATGCGCTGACCCTGCCGGTGCGCGGCGCCGATGCGCGCTGCGTCAGCTTTGGCATCGATTTCGGCGACTATCACCTTAATCGTCAGCAGGGCGCCATCTGGCTGCGCGTGAAGGGCGAAAAAGTGCTGAACACCGATGAGATGAGGCTGGTGGGCCAGCACAACTATACCAATGCGCTGGCGGCGCTGGCGCTGGCCGACGCCGTGGGTCTGCCGCGCGCCTCCAGTCTGGCGGCGCTGACCAGCTTTGGCGGGCTGGCGCATCGCTTTCAGCTGGCGCATGAGGCCAACGGCGTGCGCTGGATCAACGACTCGAAAGCCACCAACGTCGGCAGCACCGAAGCGGCGCTTAACGGCCTGCAGGTCAACGGCCGTCTCTGGCTGCTGCTGGGCGGCGACGGCAAATCGGCGGATTTCACTCCGCTGGCGCGCTATGTGCAGGACGAGAAGGTTCGCCTCTACTGCTTCGGCCGCGATGGCGATGCGCTGGCAGCGCTGCGCCCCGACAATGCCGTGCGCACCGAGACGATGCAGCAGGCGATGGCGCTGATTGCGCCGCAGGTTCAGCCTGGCGATATGGTGCTGCTGTCGCCCGCCTGCGCCAGCCTCGACCAGTTCCGTAATTTTGAACAGCGCGGCGATTGCTTCGCGCAGCTGGCGAAGGAGTTAGGCTGATGCGTATTCCTGGCGGCGGAATGATAATTGGACTCTTCGCCTTTATCGGCAGCCGGCTGAAAGACTGGGTAATGGGCGCGCGCGAAAGCGACGATTCCGCCCTGGTGCTTTACGACCGCACGCTGCTGTGGCTCACCTTCGGCCTGGCGATCGTCGGCTTCGTGATGGTGACCTCGGCCTCGATGCCGGTGGGTCAGCGTCTCAACGACGATCCCTTTTACTTCGCCAAGCGCGACGCCTTCTATATCGTGCTGGGACTCGGCATCGCGCTGGTCACGCTGCGCGTGCCGATGGATTTCTGGCAGCGCTACAGCAACGCGATGCTGCTGGCCACGGTGGTGATGCTGCTAATCGTACTGGTGGTGGGCAGCTCGGTGAACGGCGCCTCGCGCTGGATCGCCCTCGGCCCGCTGCGTATCCAGCCGGCGGAACTGTCGAAGCTGTCGCTCTTCTGCTATCTCGCCAGCTATCTGGTGCGCAAGGTGGAAGAGGTGCGCAATAACTTCTGGGGCTTCTGCAAACCGATGGGCGTGATGGTGGTGCTGGCGGTGCTGCTGCTGGCGCAGCCTGACCTCGGCACCGTGGTGGTGCTGTTCGTCACTACGCTGGCGATGCTCTTCCTGGCGGGCGCGAAGCTGTGGCAGTTCCTGGCGATTATCGGCTCCGGCATGTTCGCCGTGGTGCTGCTGATTATCGCGGAACCTTATCGTATGCGCCGCGTGACCTCGTTCTGGAATCCCTGGGAAGATCCTTTCGGCAGCGGCTATCAGCTGACGCAGTCGCTGATGGCGTTCGGCCGCGGCGAATTCTGGGGGCAGGGGCTCGGCAACTCGGTGCAAAAACTGGAGTATCTGCCGGAGGCGCATACCGACTTTATCTTCTCTATCATCGGCGAAGAACTGGGTTATATCGGTGTGGTTTTAGCCTTGTTGATGGTATTCTTCGTCGCTTTTCGTGCGATGTCGATCGGCCGCCGCGCGCTGGAGATCGATCAACGTTTTTCCGGCTTTCTCGCCTGTTCTATCGGCGTGTGGTTCAGTTTCCAGGCGCTGGTTAACGTCGGCGCGGCAGCGGGCATGCTGCCGACGAAAGGGCTGACGCTGCCGCTGATCAGCTACGGCGGCTCCAGCCTGCTAATTATGTCGACGGCGATCGTGTTTTTGCTGCGTATTGATTATGAAACGCGCCTGACCAAAGCGCAGGCGTTTACCCGAGGTGCCCGATGAGTGGGAAGCGTTTGATGGTGATGGCGGGCGGAACCGGCGGACATGTTTTCCCCGGTCTGGCCGTCGCCCATCATCTGATGGAACAGGGGTGGCAGGTTCGCTGGCTCGGCACGGCCGACAGAATGGAAGCGGATTTGGTGCCGAAACACGGTATTGAGATTGAGTTTATCCGCATCAGCGGTCTGCGCGGCAAAGGTTTGAAAGCGCTGCTGCTGGCGCCGATGCGTATTTTCAACGCCTGGCGTCAGGCGCGCGCCATTATGCGGGCGTGGCAGCCGGACGTGGTGCTGGGCATGGGCGGTTACGTTTCAGGCCCTGGCGGCCTCGCGGCCTGGAGCTGCGGCATTCCGGTGGTGCTGCACGAGCAGAACGGCATTGCCGGGCTGACCAATAAGTGGCTGGCGAAGATCGCCAGCAAAGTGATGCAGGCCTTTCCCGGCGCCTTTCCGCATGCGGACGTCGTCGGCAATCCGGTGCGCACCGACGTGCTGGCGCTGCCGCTGCCGGACGCGCGTCTGGCCAACCGCAGCGGTCCGATCCGTGTGCTGGTGGTCGGCGGAAGCCAGGGCGCGCGCGTGCTGAACCAGACGCTGCCGCAGGTCGCGGCCGCGCTGGGCGACAGCGTGACGCTGTGGCATCAGACCGGCAAAGGCGCGCTGCAGGATGTGCTTAAGGCGTACCAGCAGGTCGGCCAGACGCAGCACAAGGTCACGGAATTTATTGACGATATGGCGGCCGCCTACGCCTGGGCGGATGTGGTGGTTTGCCGCTCCGGCGCGCTCACCGTCAGCGAGATCGCCGCGGCGGGTTTACCGGCGATTTTCGTGCCTTTTCAGCATAAAGATCGTCAGCAGTACTGGAATGCGCTGCCGCTGGAAAAAGCGGGCGCGGCCAAAATTTTTGAGCAGCCGCGGTTTACCGCGGATGCCGTGGCGGAGACGCTGCGCCGCTGGGATCGCCCAACGCTGTTGAGCATGGCGGAAAAAGCCCGCCAGGTGGCGATCCCCGATGCGACCGACAGGGTCGCGCGTGAAGTGGCGCGCGCCGCGAAGTGAATAATCGGGCCAGCGTAGCTGGCCGGTGCCGCAACAGGCACGGATAAAGATGACAGGTAACTGAGAACGATGAATACACAACAACTGGCAAAACTGCGCTCCATTGTGCCCGAGATGCGTCGCGTCCGGCACATTCACTTTGTCGGCATCGGCGGTGCCGGCATGGGCGGTATTGCCGAAGTGTTGGCGAACGAGGGTTACCATATTAGCGGCTCCGATCTGGCGCCGAACGCGGTGACGCAGCATCTGGCGGCGCTGGGCGCCACCATCTATTTCAACCATCGCCCGGAAAACGTCACCGACGCCAGCGTGGTGGTGGTCTCCAGCGCGGTGGCGCAGGACAACCCGGAACTGGTCGCGGCGCGCGAGCAGCGTATTCCCGTGATCCGCCGCGCCGAGATGCTGGCGGAGCTAATGCGTTTTCGCCACGGCATCGCTATCGCCGGCACGCACGGCAAAACCACCACCACGGCGATGGTGTCGAGCATCTATGCAGAGGGCGGTCTGGATCCGACCTTCGTCAACGGCGGCCTGGTAAAGGCGGCGGGCACGCATGCGCGGCTCGGCAGCAGTCGTTACCTGATTGCGGAAGCGGACGAGAGCGACGCCTCTTTCCTGCATCTGCAGCCGATGGTGGCGGTAGTGACCAATATTGAAGCTGACCATATGGACACCTACCAGGGCGACTTCGAAAACCTGAAGCAGACGTTTATCAACTTTCTGCACAATCTGCCGTTTTACGGCCGTGCGGTAATGTGCATCGATGATGCGGTGATCCGCGATTTGATCCCGCGCGTAGGGCGTCACATCACCACCTACGGCTTCAGCGATGACGCCGACGTGCGCATCGAACACTACGAGCAGCGCGGCGCGCAGGGGCACTTTACCCTGGTGCGCCATGACAAGCCGCTTCTGCAGGTGACGCTGAATGCGCCAGGCCGTCATAACGCGCTCAACGCGGCCGCCGCCGTTGCGGTGGCGAGCGAAGAGGGCATTGACGACAACGCTATCCTGGCCGCGCTGGAAAGCTTCCAGGGGACCGGCCGTCGCTTCGATCTGCTGGGCGAATTCCCGACGGAGCCGGTAAACGGCAATTCGGGCACGGCGATGCTGGTCGACGATTACGGCCATCATCCGACTGAAGTCGACGCCACCATTAAGGCGGCGCGCGCCGGCTGGCCGGATAAAAAACTGGTGATGGTGTTTCAGCCGCACCGCTATACGCGCACCCGCGACCTGTTCGACGACTTCGCCAACGTGCTGTCGCAGGTTGACGTGCTGCTGATGCTGGATGTCTATTCGGCGGGCGAAACGCCGATCCCGGGCGCGGACAGCCGCGCGCTGTGCCGCTCTATTCGCGGGCGCGGCAAGGTCGACCCTGTGCTGGTGCCGGATCACGACGCGCTGCCGGAAATGCTGGCGCCGCTGCTGTCGGGCAAAGATCTGATTCTGGTGCAGGGCGCCGGTAACGTAGGCAAAGTGGCGCGCAAGCTGGCGGATTGCAAGCTGCAGCCTGAGCGCAAAGCGGAGGAGCGTCATGGCTGATAAAGTCGCCGTCCTGATGGGCGGCACCTCGGCGGAGCGCGACGTGTCGCTGATGTCGGGCAGCGCGGTGCTGGCGGGCCTGCGCGAGGCGGGCGTTGACGCGCACGCGGTCGACACGCGCGACGTTTCGGTGCTGACGCTGAAAGAGCAGGGCTTCGACGCCGCCTTTATCGCGCTGCACGGCCGCGGCGGCGAAGACGGCACGCTGCAGGCGGTGCTGGAATTTTTACAGCTGCCCTATACCGGCAGCGGCGTGATGGCGTCGGCCATTACCATGGATAAGCTGCGCACCAAGCTGCTCTGGCAGGGGCGCGGGTTGCCCTCTGGCCGTTTTGTCTGGCTGACGCGCGAGCAGTATCAGGCGGGACTAAACGCGGAAACGCGCGACGCCGTCGAAGCGCTAGGCCTGCCGCTGTTCGTCAAGCCGAGCAGCGAAGGCTCCAGCGTGGGTATCAGCCGCGTCAATACGCTGGCGACGCTGCCTGCCGCGCTGGATGAAGCGTTCCGCCATGATGACAACGTGCTGATCGAAGCGTTTCTCAGCGGTGCGGAGTATACGGTCGGCATTATTGGCGACCAGATCCTGCCGGCGATACGCATTCAGACCGCCAGCGAATTTTATGACTATGAAGCAAAATACATTTCTGACGATACTCAATACTTCTGCCCTGCAGGATTGAGCGCGGAGCGGGAGGCGGAACTGCAGACGCTGGTCTGGAACGCATGGCGCGCGCTGGGCTGTAGCGGCTGGGGACGAGTAGACGTGATGGCGGACGGCGAAGGCAACTTCCAGCTGCTGGAGGCGAACACCTCGCCGGGCATGACCAGCCACAGTCTGGTGCCGATGGCGGCAAGCGTTGCGGGCATGAGCTTCTCGCAGCTGGTGGCGCGCATTCTGGAACTGGCTGACTGATATGTCACAGGCGGCACTTAACGCACGGAACCGCGAACCCCAGGAGCGCGTGCGCACGGGACGCAGCAACGGGGCCAGACTGTTCGGCATCGTTTTTCTGCTGATGGTTATTGGCATTATGATTTTCGGCGGGCTGGTGGTACTGAAGTGGATGAACGACGCGTCGCGCCTGCCGCTTTCACGGCTGGTGGTGACGGGCGAAACCCACTACACCACGCACGATGATATTCGCCAGGCGATTTTGTCGCTGGGCGCGCCGGGCACCTTTATGTCGCAGGATGTCAACATCCTTCAGCAGCAGATTGAGCGGCTGCCGTGGATTAAACAGGTCAGCGTGCGCAAGCAGTGGCCTGACGAGCTGAAGATCCATCTGGTGGAGTATGTGCCGGTGGCGCGCTGGAACGATCTGCATATGGTGGATGCGGACGGCGTCTCCTTCAGCGTGCCGGCCAGCCACATCGGCAAAGAAACGATGCCGATGCTGTACGGACCGGAAGGCAGCGAAAAAGAGGTGTTGGCGGGTTACCACAGCATGAGCGACGTGCTTAAGGCCAACAAATTTACCCTGAAGGTCGCGTCGATGACGGCGCGGCGGTCATGGCAGCTGGTCACCAGCGACGATGTGCGCATCGAACTGGGGCGCGGCGAGCCTATGAAGCGTCTTAACCGATTTATCGAGCTCTATCCGGCGTTGCAGCAGCAAGGGCAGAACGAGCACAAGCGCATCAGCTATGTGGATTTGCGGTACGACTCGGGTGCAGCCGTGGGCTGGACGCCGGAGCCCGTAGAGCTCCAGGACAGTAATCAGCAACAGAACCAGGCACAGGCTAAACAATGATCAAGGCAACGGACAGAAAACTGGTAGTTGGACTCGAAATTGGCACCGCGAAGGTCGCCGCCCTGGTTGGGGAAATTCTGCCCGATGGTATGGTCAACATTATCGGGGTGGGCAGCTGCCCGTCTCGCGGTATGGATAAAGGCGGCGTAAACGACCTTGAGTCGGTGGTGAAATGCGTACAGCGCGCCATCGATCAGGCCGAGCTGATGGCGGATTGCCAGATCTCTTCCGTCTATCTCGCTTTATCGGGCAAACATATCAGCTGCCAGAACGAAATCGGGATGGTTCCGATTTCCGAAGAGGAAGTGACTCAGGATGATGTGGAAAACGTCGTACACACTGCGAAGTCAGTGCGCGTGCGCGATGAGCACCGCATCCTGCATGTTATTCCTCAGGAATACGCTATCGATTATCAGGAAGGCATCAAAAACCCGGTTGGTTTGTCGGGCGTGCGCATGCAGGCAAAAGTGCACCTGATCACATGTCACAACGATATGGCGAAAAATATCGTCAAGGCCGTTGAACGTTGCGGCCTGAAAGTTGACCAACTGATTTTTGCCGGTCTGGCGTCCAGTTTCGCGGTGCTGACCGAAGACGAACGTGAGCTTGGCGTCTGTGTTGTCGACGTCGGCGGCGGTACAATGGATATTGCTGTTTATACAGGCGGCGCGCTGCGTCACACTAAAGTGATCCCCTATGCGGGTAACGTGGTCACCAGCGATATCGCCTACGCGTTCGGCACACCGCCGACAGACGCCGAAGCGATCAAGGTTCGCCACGGCTGCGCGCTGGGATCGATTGTCGGCAAAGACGAAAACGTCGAAGTGCCGAGCGTGGGCGGACGTCCGCCGCGCAGTCTGCAACGGCAGACGCTGGCCGAAGTGATCGAGCCGCGATACACCGAATTGCTGAATCTGGTCAATGACGAGATTTTGCAGCTACAGGAACAACTGCGTCAGCAGGGCGTTAAGCACCATCTGGCAGCCGGGATCGTGCTGACCGGTGGCGCGGCGCAAATTGAAGGGCTGGCCGCCTGCGCGCAACGCGTTTTCCATACGCAGGTGCGCATCGGGCAGCCGCTCAATATCACAGGATTGACGGATTACGCGCAGGAACCTTATTACTCGACCGCAGTGGGACTGCTGCACTATGGCAAAGAGTCCCATATGAACGGCGATGCAGAGACGGAAAAACGCGCATCGGTGGGCAACTGGTTCAAGCGCATCAATAGCTGGTTGAAGAAAGAATTTTGATTTTAGAAAAGGAGACCATGCTGGCACTGTTTATGGTCTCCAGGCGACAGGCACATAACGGAGAGAAATCATGTTTGAACCGATGGAATTAACCAATGACGCGGTGATTAAAGTCATCGGCGTCGGCGGGGGCGGCGGCAACGCCGTAGAGCACATGGTGCGCGAGCGTATCGAAGGTGTGGAATTCTTCGCTGTGAACACCGACGCCCAGGCGTTGCGTAAAACAGCGGTTGGCCAGACTATCCAGATCGGCACCAATATCACCAAAGGTCTGGGTGCCGGAGCGAATCCGGAAGTTGGTCGTACCTCTGCGGAAGAAGATCGCGAAGCTCTGCGTTCTGCGCTGGAGGGAGCAGACATGGTCTTTATCGCTGCCGGTATGGGCGGCGGTACCGGCACCGGCGCTGCGCCGGTGGTGGCGGAAGTGGCCAAAGACCTGGGCATTCTGACCGTTGCGGTCGTGACCAAGCCGTTCAACTTCGAAGGCAAAAAGCGCATGGCCTTTGCTGAGCAGGGCATCGCCGAGCTCTCTAAGCATGTCGATTCACTGATTACCATTCCGAACGACAAGCTGCTGAAAGTGCTGGGTCGCGGCATCTCTCTGCTCGACGCCTTCGGCGCGGCAAACGACGTGCTGAAAGGCGCGGTACAGGGCATCGCCGAACTGATTACACGTCCGGGCCTGATGAACGTCGACTTTGCTGACGTGCGCACCGTGATGTCCGAAATGGGCTACGCGATGATGGGCTCCGGCGTCGCCTGCGGCGAAGACCGCGCGGAAGAGGCGGCGGAAATGGCGATCTCCAGCCCGCTGCTGGAAGATATCGATCTGTCTGGCGCGCGCGGCGTGCTGGTCAACATCACGGCGGGCTTCGACCTGCGTCTGGATGAGTTCGAAACCGTGGGTAACACTATCCGCGCCTTCGCCTCCGACAACGCGACCGTGGTTATCGGCACCTCGCTGGATCCGGAGATGAACGACGAACTGCGCGTTACCGTGGTGGCGACCGGCATCGGCATGGACAAGCGTCCGGAAATCACCCTGGTGACCAACAAGCCAGCCAGCCAGCCTGTGATGGATCATCGCTACCAGCAGCACGGCATGTCGCCGCTGCCGCAGGAGCAAAAGCCGGCGGCCAAAGTGGTCAACGACCAGACCGCGCAGTCAAACAAAGAGCCCGATTACCTTGATATTCCAGCGTTTCTGCGTAAGCAGGCCGATTAGGAATAAGCTGAGAATTGGGATTCTCCGCTCTTTGTGCTAAAGTGTTCGCCCGCTGGTAAAGTATACTAGCGGTCGGATGGGTAATATTGCGAGATAATACGATGATCAAACAAAGGACATTAAAACGTATTGTTCAGGCGACTGGCGTCGGTTTGCATACCGGCAAGAAAGTCACGCTGACACTACGCCCTGCGCCGGCTAATACCGGGGTCATCTATCGTCGCACTGACTTGAATCCACCGGTTGATTTCCCGGCTGATGCAAAATACGTGCGCGACACCATGCTGAGTACCTGCCTGGTGAATGATGAAGGCGTACGTATTTCGACGGTTGAGCATTTGAACGCCGCGCTGGCTGGTCTGGGTATCGACAACATTATCGTTGAAGTGGATGCGCCGGAAATCCCGATTATGGACGGCAGCGCCGCGCCCTTTATCTATCTGTTGATGGATGCGGGCATCGAACAGCTGAACAGCGCGAAAAAATTCGTGCGCGTTAAGCAGACTGTTCGCGTGGAAGATGGCGACAAGTGGGCCGAGATCAAGCCGTACAACGGTTTCTCTCTCGACTTCACCATCGACTTCAACCATCCGGCGATCGACTCCAGCTCTCAGCGCTATCAGCTGAACTTCTCTGCCGACTCTTTTGTTCGTCAGATCAGCCGCGCGCGTACTTTCGGCTTTATGCGTGAAATCGAGTATCTGCAATCCAAAGGCCTGTGCCTGGGCGGTAGTCTGGATTGCGCGATCGGCCTCGACGATTTCCGCGTGCTGAATGAAGAAGGCCTGCGTTTTGAAGATGAATTCGTTCGTCACAAAATGCTGGATGCGATCGGCGACCTGTTTATGTGCGGCCACAATATTATCGGCGCGTTTACCGCGTTCAAATCAGGCCACGCTCTGAACAACAAGCTGCTGCAGGCCGTCCTGGCGAAACAAGAAGCCTGGGAATGGGCTACCTTCGAAGACGAAGCGGAACTGCCGCTGGCGTTCAAGGCACCGAATCTGGTTCTGGCTTAATTACCCCGGAATCTTTAAAGGCTGGTATCTGCTGACAACCCTCTCCGGTCAGCAGCGCCAGCCTTTTTTATTGCGCTTTTTATGGTCCCCTGAAATTGTCGACATGCTTCGCAGCAAAGCGCGTAACGTTGCTGAAACGCTGAACAAACAGGCGGCTTTTCTTCCAGAGCGACTTTAAACACTGATGTGGGCGCCCCACATTAATGGTACTATCAGGCGCTCTGAGAAGCTGAGCGCCGCTGTTCAAAGAGAGCGGCAAACCCCTGACAACGACGCGATCGTTGATGCGCAATGGAAGAGTTGTGATCGGAATTTTTCTACGCTGGCGACATTTAGGCAGACGCTATTTCTGGCCTCATCTCCTGTTGGGGATGGTGGCGGCCAGCTTTGGCTTGCCTGTCTGCGCCCAGAGCGCCGAATTCAACACCTCATCCGAATCTTCTTCCAGCAGCCTTTTCGTCGGCAATGCCGCGCGCTTCGATCATCTGATCCGGCTGCAGGAAACGGCGCGCCGTCCCAGCTTTACGATAGATTACTGGCATCAGCACGCCATCCGCACCGTTATTCGCCATCTTTCCTTTACCCTGACGCCGCAGGCGGAAACGCCCGACAACCTGCCGCTGGCTGCGCACAAGCTGGCGTTGATCGATTCGCTTCAGGCGTTGCTGACCACCCATACTTCTTTACGCCAGCCGTCGCAGCCGGTCGCCAACGCGCCGCGCGATGCGCTCGCACCTGCCACTTCTCTGGCCGACTGGCGCAGTAAAACCCATGCAATTCGCGCCGGACCGTCTACGCTGCTTGTCTGAAACGCCTTTCAAAATACCTTTATTCATTATCGCAGTCCGCATTACGCGGCTGAATTGAGAAGTTTTTAATATGTTAATCAAGCTTTTAACCAAAATGTTTGGCAGCAGCAACGATCGTACCCTGCGCCGCATGCGCAAAGTCGTAGACGTCATCAACAAGATGGAGCCGGATTTCGAAAAACTTTCTGACGATGAGCTGAAAGCGAAAACCGACGAGTTCCGCGAGCGCCTGAAAAAGGGCGAGACGCTGGAAAGCCTGATCCCGGAAGCGTTCGCCACGGTGCGTGAAGCAAGTAAGCGCGTCTTCGGCATGCGTCACTTTGACGTGCAGCTGATCGGCGGTATGGTGCTGAACGATCGCTGTATCGCAGAGATGCGTACCGGTGAAGGTAAAACGCTGACTGCGACCCTGCCGGCATACCTTAATGCGCTGAGCGGTAAAGGCGTGCACGTCGTGACCGTCAACGACTACCTGGCGCAGCGCGATGCGGAAAATAACCGTCCGCTGTTCGAGTTCCTGGGCCTGAGCGTCGGCATTAACCTGCCGGGCATGCCTTCGGTGGCCAAGCGTGAAGCCTACGCGGCGGATATTACCTACGGCACCAACAACGAATATGGCTTCGACTATCTGCGCGACAACATGGCGTTCAGCCCGGAAGAGCGCGTGCAGCGCAAGCTGAACTATGCGCTGGTGGATGAGGTCGACTCCATTCTGATCGACGAAGCGCGTACGCCGCTGATTATCTCCGGTCCGGCGGAAGACAGCTCGGAAATGTACACCAAAGTTAATAAAATCATTCCTAGCCTGGTGCGTCAGGAGAAAGAAGACTCTGACAATTTCCAGGGCGAAGGCGATTTCTGGGTCGATGAGAAAGCGCGTCAGGCGCACATGACCGAGCGCGGCCTGGTTAAGGTGGAAGAGCTGCTGGTGAGCCAGGGCATTATGGAAGAGGGCGAATCACTCTATTCGCCGACCAACATTATGCTGATGCATCACGTCACCGCGGCTCTGCGCGCCCATGCGCTGTTTACGCGCGACGTAGATTACATCGTGAAGGACGGCGAAGTGGTTATCGTCGACGAGCACACCGGCCGTACCATGCAGGGCCGCCGCTGGTCGGATGGTCTGCACCAGGCGATTGAAGCCAAAGAGGGCGTGGAGATCCAGAACGAGAACCAGACGCTGGCTTCCATCACCTTCCAGAACTACTTCCGTCTCTACGATAAGCTGGCCGGTATGACAGGTACGGCGGACACCGAGGCCTTCGAGTTCAGCTCTATTTATAAACTCGACACCATCGTCGTGCCGACCAACCGCCCGATGGTGCGTAAAGATCTGCCCGATCTGGTCTATATGACCGAAAAAGAGAAGATCGACGCAATCATCGAAGATATCCGCGAGCGTACCGCTAATGGCCAGCCGGTGCTGGTGGGTACGATTTCTATCGAAAAATCGGAAGTGGTCTCTAACGAGCTGACGCGCGCAGGCATCAAGCACAACGTGCTGAACGCTAAGTTCCACGCCCGCGAAGCGGACATCGTCGCCCAGGCGGGCCAGCCGGGCGCAGTCACCATCGCCACCAACATGGCGGGTCGTGGTACCGACATTATGCTGGGCGGCAGCTGGCATGCCGAGGTCGCCGAGCTGGTCGAGCCGACCGAAGCGCAGATTGAAGCGATCAAAGCGGCCTGGCAGCAGCGCCACGATGCGGTGCTGGCGTCAGGCGGCCTGCATATTATCGGCACCGAGCGTCACGAGTCGCGTCGTATCGATAACCAGCTGCGCGGCCGCGCCGGTCGTCAGGGCGACGCCGGCTCTTCCCGCTTCTATCTGTCGATGGAAGATGCGCTGATGCGTATTTTCGCCTCGGATCGCGTCTCTAACATGATGCGTAAACTGGGCATGAAGCCTGGCGAAGCGATCGAGCACCCGTGGGTGACCAAAGCCATCGCCAACGCGCAGCGTAAAGTCGAGAGCCGCAACTTCGATATTCGTAAGCAGCTGCTGGAGTATGACGATGTGGCGAATGACCAGCGTCGCGCCATCTACAGCCAGCGTAACGAGCTGCTGGACGTTTCCGACGTCAGCGAAACCATCAACAGCATTCGCGAAGACGTATTTAAAACCACTATCGACACCTACATTCCGCCGCAGTCGCTGGAAGAGATGTGGGACGTGCCAGGCCTGGAAGAGCGCCTGCGCGCTGACTTCGACCTCGACCTGCCGATCGCCGAGTGGCTGGATAAAGAGCCGGATCTGCATGAAGAGACGCTGCGCGAGCGCATCATGACGCGCGCCCGCGAGAGCTACGCCAGCAAGGAAGAGATTGTCGGCGTCGAGATGATGCGCAACTTCGAAAAAGGCGTGATGCTGCAGACGCTCGATTCGCTGTGGAAAGAGCATCTGGCGGCGATGGACTACCTGCGTCAGGGCATTCATCTGCGCGGCTATGCGCAGAAAGATCCCAAGCAGGAGTACAAGCGCGAATCCTTCGCGATGTTCGCCGCCATGCTCGAGTCGCTGAAGTATGAAGTGGTCAGCACGCTGAGCAAGGTGCAGGTGCGCATGCCGGAAGAGGTGGAAGCGATGGAGCAGCAGCGTCGCGAAGAGGCGGAACGTCTGGCGCAGCAGCAGCAGCTTAGCCATGTTGACGATGAAGCGGCCGCAGCCGCATCGCTGGCCGCGCAGAGCGGCGAGCGCAAAGTCGGACGTAACGATCTTTGCCCGTGTGGCTCCGGTAAAAAATATAAGCAGTGTCACGGCCGACTGGCCTGACAGTCGCGAAAAAAAGGCGCTCAGGCGCCTTTTTTCTTGTCGACGCGGCGCGGTTAACTTTGCGCCATCCATGCTTTAAAATCAGCGCACATTCACTTACCCGACGTGGAAAATTTTATGAAGCACCTGCAGGTTGCCGTTGGCATCATCCGTAACGCCGATAAAGAGATCTTTCTGGCTCAGCGCCCGGCGTCGTCCCATATGGCGAATATGTGGGAGTTTCCCGGCGGTAAAATCGAGGCTGGCGAGAGCGCGGAAGAGGCGCTGAAGCGCGAACTGCTGGAAGAGACGGGCATCGGAGTGACGCAGGCGACGGCGATTGGCGCGGCGGATCATACCTATGACGCGCTGCGCGTAACGCTGAACTTCTTTCTGGTGGAAGGCTGGGAAGGCGAGCCGTGGGGACGAGAAGGGCAACCGCAGCGCTGGGTCGCGCAACGCGAGCTGGTCGCGGAAGAGTTCCCGCCGGCTAACCATTCGCTGGTTGCGCGTCTGGTCGCCGGCGAGCTTTAATATCAGGGGCGCGAGCCCCTGCTGTCAGTGCTGTTCTTCGCTCCAGTCGTCGCTGTCGTTCAGATCGCCTTCGCTGGGGATCCGCTTCTCTTCGTCCGCCCATTCGCCTAAATCGATCAGCTGGCAGCGTTTGCTGCAGAACGGGCGCCACGGGCTGAGCTCATCCCAGATTACATCTCTCCCGCAGTGCGGACACTGAACGGTAATCACTTCATTTTGCATAGCTACCTCTAACAACAGGCCAGTTCAAAGTTGAGTCGTGCGGGCACTTCGCCGCGTTCGCTGTCCAGCGGTAGAAAGCGGATGGCGTAACGACTTTTGTGGCCGGAAACCTGGGGATAAAGCGCATCTTCCAGCTGGAGCTGCAGGCGCAGCAGATCCGCGCCCTCGGCATTGTCCTGATAGAAACCGTTCAGGCTGGTCTGATGGCGAAACGCGCCTGACTGACGAATAAGATCCAGAATCATCGCCAGGCTCTGATGCAGCGGCGCCAGCGTCTCCAGCCAGGCGGCGACGTGGCTGTCGCGCACCTCCTGCGGCTGATGTAGCCAGATATGCAGTCCTGGCAGATCGAAGCTGCAGCAGCCGCCCGGAATGCTGAGCCGCTGGCGCACCAGCCCGATAAGCCGATCTTCACGCAGCTGCTGTCCCATACGCGGCGCGCTGTTGAGCTGAACCGCCTGCGCTTTGAGCTTGTCGCGCAGCGCATCGACCACGGCCATATCAACGCCCGGCACGTCTGCCCAGGCGCGCAGTTTTTGCTGCTGACGCTCCAGCTCCTTCAGCAGTTCGGTACGCATATCGCCGCGCTCGAAAATATCCAGCAGCTCGCCGATGATGCGGAAAAAGGTCAGTGCCGAAGCGGTACGGGTAACCGGCACGGTTTCATGCAGCTGCTGGATTAAGAATTCCACGCGCAGCCAGGTGCGCATTTTTTCATTCAGGGGATGTTCAAACAGAACGACTGTACTCATGGCGTTAATCCTGTTGCGTTGCCGCCAGCGCCAGATAGCGCTGGTGCAGAGCGGCAACCTGCGGCAGCGCCTCATCGGGCGTGCCGCTGTTATTAATGACGTCGTCGGCTACGGCGAGGCGCGCGCTGCGCGACGCCTGAGCGGACAGAATATTTTGCGCCTGCTGGCGATCGATGCCGTCGCGCTGGATGGTGCGCCTGAGCTGCGTCGCTTCATCGACGTCGACCACCAGAACGCGATCCGCCTGACGCTGCAGGCCGTTCTCGACCAGCAGCGGCACGACCCACAGCACATAGGGCGCGGTCGACAGCGCTTTCAACTGCTGCGTGCGGGCGTTAATCAGGGGATGAAGCAGATTATTCAGCCAGTTTTTTTCATCGGGGGACTGGAAAATAATCTCTCTCAGTCGGGCGCGATTCAGCACGCCTTGCTCCGTCAGGATGCTTTCGCCGTGCCGCTCCGCTATTTGCCGCAGCGCCGCCGTTCCCGGCTCGACCACTTCACGCGCGATAACGTCCGCGTCGATAATGGGCACGCCAAGCGCTGCAAAAGCATTGGCGATGGTGCTCTTTCCACTGCCGATTCCTCCGGTCAGCGCCACGGTATAAGGCATATTACTCTCTCAGGCGCGCTACGCAGCGGGCAAGCCGAAGCGCAAAACTGTGTGCGCGATCACAATGAAAATTCTCAGCTAAATTTATCGGATTGTAGCTTAAATAAAGTGAAATTCGCAGTCTTGTCGGCAGACGTAGGGCGCGTATGATTATGCCACTGGAGCCGTGTGAGCTACCCGAACTGTGATTCGCTGCCACTTACCAGGACAATTTTTATGCGTATTGAAGAAGATTTAAAGCTGGGTTTTAAAGACGTGCTGATCCGTCCTAAACGCTCCACGCTGAAAAGCCGCTCTGAGGTCGAACTGGAGCGTCACTTTACCTTTAAGCATTCCGGCCTGAGCTGGAGCGGCGTGCCGGTGATCGCCGCGAATATGGACACCGTCGGCACCTTCAGCATGGCGGAAGCGCTGGCCAGCTTTGATATTCTTACGGCCGTGCATAAGCACTACGGCGTCGACGAATGGCGCGCCTTTATCGAGCGTTCGCCGGTGGCGGTGCTGAATCACATTATGGTGTCGACCGGCACATCCGAGGCCGACTTGCAGAAGCTGACGGCGATTCTGGCGCTTTCCGCCGATCTTAGATTCATCTGTATTGACGTAGCGAACGGCTATTCCGAGCACTTTGTCACCTTCCTGCAGCGCGCGCGCGAACGCTTTCCGGACCGCACCATTTGCGCAGGCAACGTGGTCACCGGGGAAATGGTGGAGGAGCTGATCCTCTCCGGCGCAGATATCGTTAAGGTCGGCATTGGCCCGGGTTCGGTCTGTACCACCCGCGTGAAAACCGGCGTCGGCTATCCTCAGCTCTCTGCGGTTATCGAGTGCGCGGATGCGGCGCACGGCCTGGGCGGCCAGATAGTCAGCGACGGCGGCTGCGCGGTGCCGGGCGATATCGCCAAAGCGTTCGGCGGCGGCGCCGATTTCGTGATGCTGGGCGGCATGCTTGCCGCACATGACGAGTGCGAGGGAACCGTAGTCGAGGAGAACGGCGAGCAGTTTATGCTGTTTTACGGCATGAGCTCTGAATCGGCGATGAAGCGTCACGTTGGCGGCGTTGCGCAGTATCGCGCGGCGGAAGGCAAAACGGTGAAGCTGCCGCTGCGCGGCCCGGTTGCCGAGACGGCGCGCGACATCCTCGGCGGCCTGCGCTCAGCCTGTACCTATGTCGGCGCCGAGCGGCTGAAGGAGCTAACCAAGCGAACCACCTTTATTCGCGTCGCCGAACAGGAAAACCGCGTTTTTAACCGTTAACCTCTCTCTGTCATTAGGGTGCCTTGCGCACCCTAATGAATCACATTTCCCAGCCCAAACACCGGCAGATACATCGCGATCACCAGCGTGCCGACGATGGCGCCGACGATCGCCATCATTGCGGGTTCAAGCGAGGCGGCGAGCGTATCGGCCAGCGCCAGGGTTTGCGCCTCATGCCACTCCGCCAGCCGCGCCAGCATGGTGTCCAGCGCGCCAGCCTCTTCCCCCACATGCACCAGCTGCATACAGAGCGGCGTAAACAGCGGATGATCCTGCATCGCCTGGTGCAGCGGCGCGCCCTGCGCAATATGGTGCTGAAGCGCCACGACGGCGTCGCGCCACAGCCGCGTGGTCAGCGTCGCCTCTGCCGCCTGTAGCCCCTGCAGCAGAGTAATGCCCGCCCGCTGCGTAAGTTGCAACACCGCATAGATCTGGCTCAGCTGGCTGCCGCGCCACAGCTCCGAGAGCAGCGGCAGACGCAGCATCAGACGCTGCTCCCACAGCTGCCACGCTGGCGAGCGACGTCGCAGCGCGCGCCAGCCGGCTGCGGCCAGCAGCAGCGCGACTGCGAGCCAGCCGCCCCAGCGCTGCAGACCGACGGAGAGCGCCATTACCGCCGCGGTAAAGGCGGGGAGGGGGGCGTTAAACGAGGCGTAGACCGAGACGAATTCCGGCAGTACGAACAGCAGCATGCCGACGCTTACCGCCACGGCCACCAGTAAAATAAACAGCGGATAGCGCAGCGCCTTGATCACTTTATTCCACAGATGCTGCTGACGCGCCTGCTGATCGGCCAGCTGCGCGCAGCAGACGTCAAGCTGGCCGGTCAGTTCGCCCACCTGCATCAGCGCGGCGAACAGGGGCGGAAAAATCTGCGGCCACTGGCTTAACGCCTGCGAAAAGGGCTCGCCGCGCAATATCCGTAGCCGCAGCGCATGCAGCAGCAATTGCCAGCCGGGATGAGGATGACCTTCCGACAGCAGCGCCAGCCCCTGCGCCAGCGGCAGGCCCGCTTTGAGCAGCGTGGCAAGCTGCCTGACAAGATCGATTTTCTGCTGCCACTTCCAGTCGCGCGCGCGCCACGTCTTGCGGCGCTGCCAGCTAATCGGCAGCAGGTCCTGTTCAGCCAGCTGGCGCAGCAGACTCTCTTCATCAGCCGCCAGCAGCTGGCCTTCATGCAGCTGCTGCTGGCCGTTGACCGCCTGCCAGCGGTAGAGGCTAAGCCGGGACATCTTCCAGGCCGGTCACGCGCTGCATCTCCTCCAGCGAGGTTTCGCCGCGGCTGACCGCCTCCAGCCCGCTGCTGAACAGGGGGCGCATACCCTGCTTTTTCGCCAGCGCCAGTACGCTGTCGAGCGGCATCTCGGCGGCGATGGCGTTTTGCAGCTTGCCGCCGACCGGCAATATCTCAAACAGCGCCAGCCGTCCGAAATAGCCGGAAAAGCAGTGGTCGCAGCCGGGGGCGCGCCAGGTTTGCAGCGTGCCGGGCCAGATGTCGGACGGAAAATGCGCCAGCGCCTGCGCTGGCTGACGACAGTGCGGGCAGAGCCGCCGCACCAGTCGCTGCGCCACGATCAGCCGCAGCGCCGGACCGAGCAGATAGCCGGGAATGCCCATCTGACGCAGCCGCGTCAGGGTTTCCGCCGTTGAGTTGGTGTGCAGCGTCGATAATACCAGGTGGCCGGTCTGCGCCGCTTTGACCGCAATCTCCGCCGTTTCCGCATCGCGGATCTCGCCTACCATAATGACGTCGGGATCCTGGCGCAGCAGGGCGCGCAGCACCCGATTGAAGTCGAGTCCGCATTTAGGGTTGATCTGCGTCTGGTTAATGCCGGCCAGCGGAATTTCCACCGGATCTTCGACGCTGCTGACGTTCATCTCCGGCCGGTTCAGCGTGCTCAGGCAGCTGTAGAGCGTAAAGGTTTTCCCGCTGCCGGTCGGGCCGGTCACCAGGATGAGTCCCTGCGGCTGCGCCAGCGCGGCGCTCAGCAGACGGCGCTGCGCGGCGGGCAGGCCCAGCTTATCCAGCGACAGGGTGCTGCTTTCGCTCTGCAGCAGACGGATCACCGCTTTTTCGCCGTACTGCACCGGGAGCGTCGCCAGACGAAAGGCGGCGGGTTTGCCCTCCAGCGTCAGAGTAAACTGTCCATCCTGCGGCAGCCGTCGCTCGGCAATATCCAGCCCGCCGAGGATTTTCAGCCTGGCGATCAGCGCAGCGGGCGGCGCCTCGCTCAGAGGCGTCAGCGGCTGTAGCACGCCGTCGATGCGCAGCCGGATGCGTACGCCGTCGCGCTGCGGTTCGATATGAATATCGGACGCCCGCCGCCGCAGCGCCTGCTGCAGCATCTGGTTGACGGCGTCGACCGCCGATTCCGGTAGCGCCTCACGCGGCGCATCCGCTGAGGCGCTGCCGTGCTGGTGAAGATCGAGCCGCGCCTGCGGCCAGCATTCGATCTCGATCTGACACTGGCTGGCGAAGTGCAGCGCCTCGCTGAGACCCTCCGGCACCTGTTCCGCCACGGCGACGCGCAGCAGCGTCGCATCATGATGCAGCAACACGGCTCGATAGCGCTGGCACAGCGCACGTATAGCGGAATCAGGCATCGCCATCGTTAGCTCCTTTATCATCGAAGCGGAACTGCTCCAGGCAGTTATCGCGCAGGCTGTCGCTGCTGCTGGTACAGCTGCGCTGCCATTTCAGGCTGCCATCCGCGCTGTCCCATAGCGGCGTCATTTCGACGCTCAGGCCGTTCAGGCTCTCCTGACCGGTTAAGGTAATCACGCCGTTTACCACGCTGAGCGTGGAGACGTAACGCGAGCCTTTCGCCGCCGGAATGCCCTTCTCGCCAGCCTGGCACTGCGCAGGGCCGCCTCGCTCAAGGGCGCACAGCTCGACGGCCGTTTTATAAGGCACCATGGTTTGCAGCATGTCGGTGAGCGCCGCGCGCTGCAGGTAGTTTTGATAGGCCGGTAAGCCGATAGCGCTGAGGATCGCGACGATCCCCACCACAATCATCAGTTCGACCAGGGTAAAGCCCTGTTGATTGGTCATTGCATCGCCTCTCTCATGGATAAGAGAGGGCAGCGTAGAAAAGCGCGGGCGCTAAACCCAGCGGCGAATTTTCAGGCCGGAAAAAGGCGCGCAGTAAAAGAGCTGGGTTGCAGTTCGGAGAACAACGAAGCGGAAGCGGGCGCGCAAAAAAGCCGTGCGCGGCGGCACGGCGCAGGGCGGTTACAGGCTGGTGAAGCGCATCGAGAGATCGAGTGCGCGCACGTGCTTGGTGAGCGCGCCGACGGAGACGTAGTCGACGCCGGTCTGAGCGATCTGCGGCAGCGTCGCTTCCGTCACGTTGCCGGAAACCTCAAGCTGCGCGCGTCCCTGCGCGCGCGCCACGGCATCGCGCATCGCGTCGAGGGTGAAGTTATCCAGCATAATGATGTCGGCACCCGCCGCCAGCGCCTGATCCAGCTCCTCCAGCGACTCTACTTCCACCTCCACCGGCACGTCCGGGTGCAGCCAGAACGCTTTCTCTACCGCCTGCCGAATCGACCCGCTGGCGATAATATGGTTTTCCTTGATGAGAAAGGCGTCCGAGAGACCGAGGCGATGGTTCGCGCCGCCGCCGCACAGCACCGCATATTTCAGCGCGGTGCGCAGGCCCGGCAGGGTTTTGCGCGTGTCCAGCAGCTGCGTGTCGCTGCCTTCCAGCAGCTGCACATAGCGTCGGGTTTCGGTTGCCACGCCAGACAGCGTCTGGACGAAGTTCAGGGCGGTGCGTTCGGCGGTCAGCAGCAGTCGAGAAGGGCCGCTCAGGGTAAACAGCGTCTGATCGGGCGCCAGGCTGTCGCCATCTTCGACCTGCCAGCTCAGCGTCGCATGGCCGCCAAGCTGATTAAACACCTCTTCCACCCAGCGTTTACCACAGAAAACTCCCGCCTCGCGCGTGATGACCCGCGCCTGCGCCAGGCTCTCTTCGGGAAGCAACTGGGCGGTGATATCACGATCGGCGTCGATTTCGCCGCCTAAATCCTCCTGCAAAGCGCGTGCGACCGTGGCAGGAATGTCCTGCTCGATGCGGGCGATCAGCGCCTGGCGACGGCTATCGGCATTGTAACGGCGGGTTGGCATAGCGGTTTCGCTCCTGATGACCTGTACAAAGAGGAAGCCACAATAGATCGAAACGACGCTTTTCACCAGCCGAAGTCGAAGTTTTGTTTAGTATACTTAACTTGAACGCGGTGAGGCCGCGCCGCACCTTTAGGCTGCAAAAAGTTATCGTAAATCATGCTATTCTCAGCCGGACTCTGCTAAGGAAAAACCAGCATGAAACTGGAACAGGGCTGGCTGACCGACATTCGTCAGGTGCCGTCGCCGCATTTTAATCAACGTCCTAACGACGAGACCCCCTCGCTGTTGGTGATCCACAATATCAGCCTGCCGCCGGGCGAATTCGGCGGGCCGTGGATCGATCGGCTGTTTACCGGCACCTTGCCGCCGGACGCCCATCCCTATTTTGCCGACATCGCCCACCTGCAGGTCGCCGCGCACTGCCTGATTCGCCGCGACGGCGAAATCGTGCAGTATGTCTCTTTCGATCATCGCGCCTGGCACGCCGGGGTTTCCTGCTATCAGGGCCGCGAAAACTGCAACGACTTTTCCATCGGCATCGAGCTGGAAGGCACCGACGATCTGCCTTACACCGATGCGCAGTATCAGGCGCTGGCCGCCGTTACGCAGCTCCTGCTGCAGCACTATCCTTTGACGCCCTCGCGCATTACCGGACACAGCGATATCGCCCCGACGCGCAAGACCGATCCGGGGCCGGCTTTTGACTGGGAGCAGTATCAGCAGCTGTTGGCGCAGACTTCTTTTTGATTTTCGCGGAGTGGGTATGACGTTGTTTTCCTTGTTACTGGTTTTAGGTTGGGAACGCCTGTTTAAGCTGGGCGAGCACTGGCAGCTCGATCACCGTCTGGAGCCGATCTTTCGCCGTCGCCGCCGTTTTTCGCTGCTGCGCACGCTTGGCATGACGCTGCTGGCAATGGCGCTGACGGCGCTGGCGATCTGGAGCGTAAAAGGGCTGCTGTTCGGCATCGCGCAGCTGCTGTTCTGGATCCTGATCGGCCTGCTCTGCATCGGCGCCGGATCGGCGCGCCTGCACTATCACGCCTATTTAAAAGCGGCGAGCCATGACGATGTCGCGGCGCATCAGGCGATGGCGGCCGAGCTGACGCTGATCCACGGCGTGCCGGTGGAGTGCAGCGAGCGAGAGTTCCTGCGCGAGCTGCAAAACGCGCTGATCTGGATTAACTTCCGCTTCTACCTGGCGCCGATGTTCTGGTTTGTGGCGGGCGGCCCCTACGGGCCGGTGCTGCTGGTGGGCTACGCCTTCCTGCGCGCCTGGCAGAGCTGGCTGGCGAAACATCAGTCGCCGCTGGAGCGCGCGCAGTCAGGCGTTGACGGCCTGCTGCACGTGATTGACTGGATCCCGGCGCGGCTGGCTGGCGTTGCCTATGCGCTGCTGGGTCACGGCGAAAAGGCATTGCCCGCCTGGTTCGCTGCGCTGACTGACCGTCACCGTTCGCAATATCAGGTGCTGACCAGCCTGGCGCAGTTTTCGCTGGAGCGCGATCCGCACCTGGACAAGGTCGAAACCCCACGCATTGCGGTGGCGCTGGCGAAGCGCATCTCGCTGGTGCTGGTGGTAGTGGTCGCGCTGCTCACCATCTACGGCACGCTGGTATAATCCGCAGGCGGCACGCCGAAATCGGGCGTGCCGTCGTCGCGCCAGACAAAACTTTTCAGCCGCGTATGACGATTGGGATCCCACAGCGGATCCCCTTCGATTTCCGTGTAGTTGCGGGCGTGATAGACCAGCACATCCTCGCCGTTCTCATCCTGAGTAAAGCAGTTGTGGCCCGGACCGTACTGGTGGTTATCCCAGTTAGAGGTAAAGACCGGCCGCGCCGACTTGCGCCAGTTAGCGGCATCCAGCAGATCCTGCTCAATGCCGATCGACAGCAGCCCCATGCAGTAATTCTCGTCGGTGGCGCTCGCGGAATAGGTAACGAATAGCCGATCGCCGTGCTGGATCACCGCCGGTCCTTCATTGACGCTAAACCCAGCGCACTCCCACTCATATTCTGGTCGGCTCAGCATCGTCGGCGCGCCTTTCAGTGTCCAGGGGTTAAGCAGCTCCGCCAGATAGAGGTTGGAGTTGCCCGGAATCGCCGGATCCTTCTGCGCCCACAGATACCAGTTTTTGCCCTGATGCACGAAGTGGGTGGCGTCCAGCGCAAAGGTGTCGAACTGGCTAAACACCCGGCGCGGCGCCTGCCAGCGTCCGCTGAGCGGATCGGCTTCGTCGCATACCAGCGCGTACATGCGATGCTGAAACAGCCCGTCTTTAATGTCGCGCGTCGGCGCGGCGGCGAAATAGATCACCCACTGTTCGTCGATGCGATGCAGCTCCGGCGCCCAGATCAGCTCGCTGCAGGGGCCGCTCTCTGGCTTGCGCCAGATGACGACCGGTTCGGCATGGCGCAGATCGAGCAGCGTGCTGGCGCGACGCAGCTCCAGCCGATCATAGGCGGGTACGGAGGCGATAAAGTAGTAGTACTGCTCATGGCGCAGGATAAAGGGATCGGCCCGCTGTTCAATAAAGGGATTCGGCCAGGGTGTGCTCATTTCGCTTCTCCGGTTTGGGTGACGGCGCCGTCGCGCTGACGAATGTCATGCAGTTCGCGGAAGTTGGCGCGGCGCAGCGCGAGATCGTTCTGAATCGTGCGCATTAGCGCGCGGTCGACCTTCAGCAGGCGCACGACGCCTGCGGTAATCAGGTAGCCTACGCCCGGGATGACGGTGAACAGCAGCATAATGCCGTTTACCGCCTGCGAAGACTGCTGTTTCGCGCCCGCGTCGTAGCCGTAAATTGAGAGTAAAAAGCCGACCATCGCGCCCGCGACCGCCAGGCCGACCTTGAGGAAAAACAGGTTGCCGGAGAAGCTGATGCCGGTGATGCGCTTGCCGGTTTTCCACTCGCCGTAATCGTCGACGTCGGCCATCAGCGACCAGTGCAGCGGCGACGGGATTTGATGCAGCACGTTCAGCAGGAAATAGGCTACCACTACCGCGACGGTGGCGTGCGGATCGATCCAGTAAAAGCCGCAGGAGAAGAAGGCCAGCGCGATATTGGTCCAGAAAAAGACTTTCAGCTTACACCAGCGGTCGGTGAGCAGCTTCGCCAGGGTGCTGCCGATCATCATGCCTATGACGCCAAGGCTGATAAACAGCGTGGCGAAATGGGTCGTCTGGCCCATTACCCAGGTCACGTAGTACATGGTGGCGGCCATACGGATAAAGCCGGGGCAGACGTTGCAGAAGGTGAGCAGCAGAATGCGCACCCACTGGTCATTTTTCCATACGTCGCGCAGATCGCTTTTCAGCGCGTCATGGGTGGGCACCGCCGGACGAATACGCTCGCGCACCGTGGCGAAGCAGAACAGGAACATTCCCAGCCCAATCAGCGCCAGCACGCTCATCGCCAGCTGATAGCCGCGCGCCTTGTCGTCGCCACCGAACCACTCGGCCATCGGCAGCAGCGACAGCGAGAGGATCAGCGTCGCAATACCAACCATGACGAAACGGTAGGACTGGCAGGAGACGCGCTCGCCGGGATCGCTGGTGATCACGCCGCCCAGTGAGCAGTAGGGGATGTTGATGGCGGTGTAGGTCAGGGACATCAGGAAGTAGGTGACGAAGGCCCAGATCACCTTGTTTTCGTAGCTCCAGTCCGGCGTGGTGAACATCAGCACGCTAAAGAGCACATAGGGCACCGAGATCCACAGCAGCCAGGGACGGAAGCGGCCCCAGCGGCTCTGGGTGCGATCGGCAATGGCGCCCATAATCGGGTCGGTAATCGCATCCAGCACGCGCACCGAGAGCAGCAGCGTTCCTACCAGCGCAGGCGCCAGGCCAAAAACATCGGTGTAGAAATAGTTGAGAAACAGCATGATGGCGCCGCCAATCATATTACAGCCGGCATCGCCCATGCCGTAACCCAGCTTTTCGCGAAAAGAGAGGGCGGAATCCTTCATGGTAGTTATCCTGCGCATTGGGTATGAGCAGTGAATTATCGTTGCTATATCAGCGGGATGGCTGGCAACAAATAGTCAGTAAGATGGACAAATCAGGCGCGGCGGGAAAAGTGTGAACTGGATCGAGAGGGAAAAGGCCCGCCGACGCAGGTCGGCGGGCTTAAACATCAGGCGCGCTGCACCTTGTTTTTGATAGCGTAGCCGATGGCCAGGATCACCAGCCAGACCGGGATCAGCCAGACCGATATCGCCATGCCCGGCGTCATCAGCATAATCACCAGAATGCCGGCCAGAAACGCCAGGCAGAGCCAGTTGCCGAACGGATAGAGCAGCGCCTTAAAGCGCGTCGTCACGCCCTGCTGATCTTTCTTACGGCGGAACTTCAGGTGAGCAAGGCTAATCATTGCCCAGTTGATCACCAGCGCAGAGACCACCAGCGACATCAGCAGGCCGAAGGCTTCGCCCGGCATCAGATAGTTGATCAGCACGCAGAGCGCGGTAGCTACGGCCGAGACCAGAATAGTGGCCACCGGCACGCCGCGACGGTCGACTTTCAGCAGCGCTTTCGGTGCGTTGCCCTGCTGGGCCAGGCCGAACAGCATGCGGCTGTTGCAGTAGACGCAGCTGTTATAGACCGACAGCGCGGCGGTCAGGATCACCACGTTCAGCGCGTTCGCCACCAGCGCGTCGCCCAGCTCATGGAAGATCAGCACGAAAGGGCTGGTGTCTGCGGTGACGCGCGTCCAGGGCATCAGCGACAGCAACACCGCCAGCGAGCCGATATAGAAAATCAGGATGCGATAGATAACCTGATTGGTGGCTTTAGGAATGCTCTGCTCGGGATTATCTGCTTCTGCGGCGGTGATGCCGACCAGCTCCAGGCCGCCGAAGGAGAACATAATGATCGCCATCATCATCACCAGCCCGCTGAAGCCGTGCGGCAGGAAGCCGCCCTGCGCCCAGAGGTTGCTGACGCTGGCCTGCGGGCCGCCGGTGCCGCTGAGCAGCAGCCAGCCGCCGAACAGGATCATGCCGATCACCGCGACCACTTTAACGATAGAGAACCAGAACTCCATCTCGCCATAGACTTTTACGTTGGTCAGGTTAATGGCGTTGATCAACACGAAGAAGACGGCGGCGGTAATCCAGGTCGGAATATCGGGCCACCAGAACTGAACGTATTTGCCGACGGCGGTCAGCTCGGCCATGGCCACCAGCACATAGAGCACCCAGTAGTTCCAGCCCGACGCGAAGCCGGCGAAGTTGCCCCAGTATTTGTAGGCGAAGTGGCTGAAGCTGCCGGCGACCGGCTCCTCGACCACCATCTCTCCCAGCTGACGCATAATCAAAAAGGCGATAAAGCCGGCGATGGCGTAGCCCAGAATAACGCCTGGGCCGGCCGCCTGGATCACCGATGCGCTGCCCAGAAACAGGCCGGTGCCCACCGCGCCGCCCAGCGCGATAAGCTGAATATGACGGTTTTTCAGCCCGCGCTTCAGCGTGTCGCCATGCTGTTGTTCCATACGAACCTCATGTTGTTTTAATTCTTCTTTTGCAGCGCGCGATGGCTGTCAGGAAGTGGTTACAATAACGTACTGATTTATTTACGGTATCAGGCGCCTTCTCTGTAAGCGGATGCTACCCTGGCGACAAGAATAGTGATATGCGATGCGCTTTGCACCTGCTTTCTCTTTTCGTGCTGAGACTTGACTGAAAAAGCATCGTCGCCATCACACTGCCGCCTGCGCCTGTTCTGCCATGAATTGTTCTCAAAGACGAATAAGGTTGTCTTATGGTGAGCGAGAAAATCGCCCTTAACGCAGTGTAAGGTTTGGTAAAAGTAGCGAGATTTAACATTTCCCGCGCCGCGCCATTTCCGTTTTTCCCGCGGCGACTTAAGGCTGCGCAGCGCCCTCCAGCACACGGAATGTGACCGGCGTCATATAGACACAAGGTGAATACTTTGTTACTTTACGGCCAACTTTTTGGAATTGGTATTACCAATTTACTCCGGACGACGGCTTGATAAGAAGGGAAGATGGCTTACAGTAAGATTCGCCAACCCAAGCTCTCAGATGCCATTGAGCAGCAGCTGGAATCGCTGATTATGGAAGGGACGCTGCGTCCTGGTGAGAAGCTATTGCCTGAGCGCGAACTCGCCAAACAATTTGATGTCTCACGTCCATCCCTTCGCGAAGCCATACAGCGTCTGGAAGCGAAAGGTCTGCTGCTGCGCCGTCAGGGCGGCGGCACTTTCGTCCAGCAGAATCTCTGGCAAAGCCTGAGCGATCCGCTCGTTAGCCTGCTTACTAAGCATCCGGAATCTCAGTTCGATTTACTGGAAACGCGCCATGCGCTGGAAGGGATTGCGGCGTACTACGCGGCGCTGCGCGGCACGGAAGAGGATATTGAGCGTATCCGCCACTGCCACGTGCAGATACAGCAGGCTCAGGATAGTGGCGATCTCGACGCCGAGGCGGATGCGGTGATGCAGTATCAGATCGCTGTCACAGAAGCCGCCCATAATGTGGTGCTGCTGCATTTGCTGCGTTCGATGGGCCCTATGCTGGAACAAAACGTTCGACAGAATTTTGAATTGCTCTACTCGCGCCGGGAAATGCTGGCGAAAGTGAGCGGTCACCGCGCCAGTATTTTCGAGGCGATTGTGGCTCGCGAGCCGGAACAGGCGCGCGAAGCCTCGCATCGTCACCTGGCGTTCATAGAGGAAATCTTGCTGGACAGAAGTCGGGAGCAGACTCGTCGTGAACGCTCCCTGCGTCGTTTACAGCAACGTAAGGAATAACGCGCGACAAAGAACGCGCGGATATCAACGACGGGCCTGTCTCCTTGTGCTTTGGCGAGCCACACAAGCAGAACACATGGAGACAGGCTCCTGACAATTCAACGTATTAGACACAGATAAGGAATACCCCCCATGTCAGAACGTTTACAGAATGACGTGGATCCGATCGAAACTCGTGACTGGCTACAGGCGATCGAATCGGTCATCCGTGAAGAAGGTGTTGAGCGTGCGCAGTATCTGATCGATCAGGTATTGAGCGCAGCCCGCAAAGGCGGCGTTAAAGTGGCGGCAGGCGGTAACGCCGTCAGCAACTATATCAACTCTATCGCCGTTGAAGACGAGCCGGAGTATCCGGGCAACACGTCTCTGGAGCGTCGTATCCGTTCCGCAATTCGCTGGAACGCCATCGTATCGGTGCTGCGCGCCTCGAAGAAAGATCTGGAGCTGGGCGGCCATCTCTCCTCATTCCAGTCTTCCGCGACCATCTATGAAGTGTGTTTTAACCACTTCTTCCGCGCGCGCAGCGACAAAGACGGCGGCGATCTGGTTTACTTCCAGGGTCATATCTCGCCGGGCATCTACTCACGCGCCTTCCTTGAAGGTCGTCTGACCGAAGAACAGATGAACAACTTCCGTCAGGAAGTGCATGGCAACGGCCTCTCATCTTATCCGCACCCGAAACTGATGCCGGACTTCTGGCAGTTCCCGACCGTTTCCATGGGTCTGGGTCCGTTGAACGCTATCTACCAGGCGAAGTTCCTGAAATATCTGGAGCACCGTGGCCTGAAGGACACCTCTAACCAGACCGTTTACGCCTTCCTCGGCGACGGCGAGATGGACGAGCCGGAATCCAAAGGCGCGATCACCATCGCGACCCGCGAGAAGCTGGACAACCTGGTGTTCATCATCAACTGTAACCTGCAGCGTCTGGACGGTCCGGTTACCGGCAACGGCAAGATCATCAACGAACTGGAAGGCATCTTTGCGGGCGCCGGCTGGAACGTCATCAAAGTGATCTGGGGCGGTCGCTGGGACGAGCTGCTGAAGAAAGACACCAGCGGCAAGCTGATTCAGCTGATGAACGAAACCGTCGACGGCGACTATCAGACCTTTAAATCCCGTGACGGCGCCTACGTGCGCGAACACTTCTTCGGTAAATACCCGGAGACGGCGGAGCTGGTTAAAGACTGGTCAGACGAAGAGATCTTCGCCCTGAACCGCGGCGGCCACGATCCGAAGAAAATCTACGCGGCACTGAAGAAAGCGCAGGAGACCAAAGGTCAGCCAACGCTGATTCTGGCGCATACCATTAAAGGCTATGGTATGGGCGACACCGCGGAAGGTAAGAACATCGCGCACCAGGTTAAGAAGATGAACATGGATGGCGTTCGCTACATCCGCGATCGCTTCAATGTGCCGGTTGCCGACGACAAAATCGAAGAGCTGCCGTACGTCACTTTCGAAAAAGGCTCGGAAGAGTACAACTACCTGCACGGTCAGCGCGAGAAGCTGGGCGGCTACCTGCCGACCCGTCAGGCGCAGTTCACTGAAAAACTGGATATGCCGAAGCTGGAAGAGTTCAAAGCGCTGCTGGAAGAGCAGAGCAAAGAGATCTCGACCACTATCGCTTTCGTGCGCGCCCTGAACGTGATGCTGAAGAACAAGTCGATCAAAGATCGTCTGGTGCCGATCCTCGCGGACGAAGCCCGTACCTTCGGTATGGAAGGTCTGTTCCGTCAGATTGGTATCTACAGCCCGAACGGTCAGCAGTACACCCCGCAGGACCGCGAGCAGGTTGCTTACTATAAAGAAGACGAGAAAGGCCAGATTCTGCAGGAAGGGATCAACGAGCTGGGCGCAGGTTCATCCTGGCTGGCGGCGGCGACCTCTTACAGCACCAACAACCTGCCGATGATCCCGTTCTACATCTACTACTCCATGTTCGGTTTCCAGCGTATCGGCGACCTGATGTGGCTGGCGGGCGACCAGCAGGCGCGCGGCTTCCTGGTTGGCGGCACCTCCGGGCGTACCACCCTGAACGGCGAAGGTCTGCAGCATGAAGATGGCCACAGCCATATTCAGTCGCTGACTATCCCGAACTGTATCTCTTACGATCCGGCTTACGCCTATGAAGTTGCCGTCATCATGCATGACGGTCTGGTGCGTATGTACGGCGAAGCGCAAGAGAACGTTTACTATTACATCACCACGCTGAACGAAAACTACCACATGCCAGCGATGCCGGAAGGCGCCGAAGAGGGGATCCGTAAAGGTATCTACAAGCTGGAAACCGTGGAAGGTAGCAAAGGCAAAGTGCAGCTGCTGGGCTCAGGCTCTATCCTGCGTCACGTGCGTGAAGCGGCGCAGATCCTGGCGAAAGATTACGGCATCGGCTCAGACGTCTACAGCGTCACCTCGTTCACCGAACTGGCGCGCGATGGCCAGGACTGCGAGCGCTGGAACATGCTGCATCCGACCGAAGAAGCGCGCGTGCCGTACATCGCTCAGGTGATGAACGACGCGCCGGCGGTGGCATCGACCGACTACATGAAGCTGTTCGCTGAACAGGTTCGCAGCTATGTTCCAGCCAGCGATTACCGCGTGCTGGGCACCGACGGCTTCGGCCGCTCCGACAGCCGCGAAAATCTGCGTCACCACTTCGAAGTGGACGCCTCCTACGTGGTCGTGGCTGCGCTGGGCGAACTGGCTAAACGTGGCGAAATCGACAAGAAAGTGGTGGCGGACGCGATCGCTAAGTTCGACATCGATGCCGATAAAGTTAACCCGCGTCTGGCTTAAGAGGTAAGAGAGTAATGGCTACTGAAATTAAGGTACCGGATATCGGGTCTGATGAAGTTGAAGTCACCGAAATTCTGGTGAAGGTTGGCGACAAGGTGGAAGCCGAGCAGTCGCTGATCACCGTAGAAGGCGACAAAGCCTCTATGGAAGTTCCCTCGCCGCAGGCAGGCGTAGTGAAAGAGATCAAAATCGCGACCGGCGACAAAGTCGAAACCGGCTCCCTGATTATGATTTTTGACGCAGAGGGCGCGGCGGCAGACGCTGCGCCAGCGGCGGAAGAGAAGAAGGCCGAAGCCGCTCCGGCGCCGGCGGCCGCCTCTACCGCAGCCAAAGATGTCAACGTCCCGGATATCGGCGGCGACGAAGTTGAAGTCACCGAGATCCTGGTGAAAGTCGGCGACAAAATCGAAGCTGAGCAGTCGCTGATCGTCGTCGAAGGCGATAAAGCTTCGATGGAAGTGCCTGCGCCGTTCGCCGGCACGGTGAAAGAGATCAAAATCGAAACCGGCGCGAAAGTGAGCACCGGCTCGCTGATCATGGTCTTCGAAGCGGAAGGCGCAGCGCCTGCCGCGGCACCGAAGCCAGAGCTGAAAGAAGAGGCGACCTCAGCACCGGCGGCGACCGCTGGCGCGAAAGAGGTGAACGTGCCGGATATCGGCGGCGACGAAGTCGAAGTCACCGAAGTGCTGGTGAAAGTCGGCGACAAAGTTGAAGCCGAGCAGTCACTGATCGTCGTTGAAGGCGATAAAGCGTCAATGGAAGTGCCCGCGCCGTTTGCCGGCACCGTCAAAGAGCTGAAAGTCTCTACCGGCGATAAAGTCAGCACCGGCTCGCTGATCATGGTCTTCGAAGTGGAAGGCGCGGCGAAAGCCGAAGCGCCGAAGCAGGAAGCCGCGCCCGCTCAGGCTCCGGCCAAAGCTGAAGCGCCTGCTGCACCGGCAGCGCCGAAAGCTGACGCGAAAGGCGACTTCGCCGAGAACGACGCCTACGTGCATGCGACGCCGGTTATCCGTCGTCTGGCGCGCGAATTTGGCGTTAACCTGGCGAAGGTTAAAGGCACCGGCCGTAAAGGCCGCATCCTGAAAGAAGACGTGCAGAGCTACGTGAAGGACGCGGTGAAACGCGCTGAAGCGGCGCCGGCTGCCGCTGCCAGCGGCGGAAGCCTGCCTGGTCTGCTGCCGTGGCCGAAAGTGGACTTCAGCAAGTTCGGCGAAGTGGAAGAAGTGGAGCTGGGCCGCATCCAGAAAATCTCTGGCGCTAACCTGAGCCGTAACTGGGTGGTTATCCCGCACGTTACGCACTTCGACAAAACCGATATCACCGACCTGGAAGCGTTCCGCAAGCAGCAGAACGCCGAAGCCGAGAAGCGCAAGCTGGACGTGAAGTTCACCCCGGTCGTGTTCATCATGAAAGCGGTCGCTGCCGCGCTGGAACAGATGCCGCGCTTCAACAGCTCGCTGTCTGAAGATGCGCAGCGCCTGACGCTGAAGAAGTACATCAACATCGGCGTGGCGGTTGATACGCCGAACGGCCTGGTGGTTCCGGTCTTTAAAGACGTGAACAAGAAAGGCATCACCGAGCTCTCTCGCGAGCTGATGGCGACCTCGAAGAAAGCGCGCGACGGCAAGCTAACCGCCAGCGACATGCAGGGCGGCTGCTTCACCATCTCCAGCCTTGGCGGCCTCGGTACGACGCACTTCGCGCCGATCGTCAACGCGCCGGAAGTGGCTATTCTCGGCGTCTCCAAATCGGCGATGGAGCCGGTCTGGAACGGCAACGAGTTTGTGCCGCGCCTGATGATGCCGATCTCGTTGTCCTTCGACCACCGCGTGATCGACGGAGCTGATGGTGCGCGTTTCATCACCATCATCGGCAATATGTTGTCTGACATTCGCCGTCTGGTGATGTAAGCACACTCAAGGCCGGCAATCGCCGGCCTTGTTGTAAAGATTCGTGGCATCGCGGTTTGCAGTTTGTTAACAATTCTGTAAACTCTTGCGGTGATAAATGTCCCGGTGGAGCAAAGGACATCGTGAGCCTGTTTCGTCAGGCGTACCTGGCGCAGTCAGTTGTTGACGCCCAGCGCGCAGAACCCGCAGCGTACTCAAGATACGCAAGGCGCCGCGCACTGCCCGGATGCAAGTGGCCGACCAGCCTGATGAGAAGCGCTCTACGTCTGACCCGCCGGATCACAACTAAGAGGTCATGATGAGTACAGAGATTAAAACCCAGGTCGTGGTACTTGGGGCTGGTCCTGCAGGTTACTCTGCAGCCTTCCGTTGCGCTGATTTAGGTCTGGAAACCGTACTGGTAGAGCGTTACAGCACCCTCGGCGGTGTCTGTCTGAACGTGGGCTGTATCCCGTCAAAAGCGCTGCTGCACGTTGCCAAAGTGATCGAAGAGGCGAAAGCCCTGGAAGAGCACGGCATCGTGTTTGGTCAGCCCTCTACGGACATCAACAAAGTCCGCACCTGGAAAGAAAAGGTGATCAACCAGCTGACCGGCGGTCTTGCTGGCATGGCGAAAGGTCGTAAAGTCAAAGTGGTTAACGGCCTGGGCAAATTCACCGGTGCAAATACTCTGGTTGTGGAAGGAGAAGGCGGCGCGACCACCATCAACTTCGACAACGCTATTATCGCGGCCGGTTCTCGTCCGATCACGCTGCCGTTTATTCCGCACGACGACCCGCGCGTATGGGACTCTACCGATGCGCTGGAGCTGAAAGAAGTGCCGGAGCGCATGCTGGTGATGGGCGGCGGTATTATCGGTCTCGAAATGGGTACCGTTTACCATGCGCTGGGTTCGCAGATTGACGTGGTCGAGATGTTCGATCAGGTTATCCCGGCCGCTGACAAAGACGTGGTCAAGGTCTTCACCAAGCGTATCGCGAAGCAGTTCAATCTGATGCTGGAAACCAAAGTTACCGCGGTTGAAGCGAAAGAAGACGGCATCTACGTCACCATGGAAGGCAAAAAAGCGCCGGCCGAACCGCAGCGTTACGACGCGGTGCTGGTGGCGATCGGCCGCGTGCCGAACGGTAAAGGTCTGGATGCCGGTAAAGCGGGCGTGGAAGTGGACGATCGCGGCTTTATCCGCGTCGACAAGCAGATGCGCACCAACGTGCCGCACATCTACGCTATCGGCGATATCGTCGGTCAGCCGATGCTGGCGCATAAAGGCGTGCACGAAGGCCACGTGGCGGCAGAAGTTATCGCCGGCATGAAGCACTACTTCGATCCGAAAGTGATTCCGTCAATCGCCTACACCGAGCCGGAAGTGGCATGGGTTGGCCTGACCGAGAAAGAAGCGAAAGAGAAGGGCATCAGCTATGAGACGGCGACCTTCCCGTGGGCGGCCTCTGGCCGTGCTATCGCCTCTGACTGCGCTGACGGCATGACCAAGCTGATTTTCGACAAAGAGACGCATCGCGTTATCGGCGGCGCGGTTGTCGGCACTAACGGCGGCGAGCTGCTGGGCGAAATCGGTCTGGCGATCGAGATGGGCTGCGATGCGGAAGATATGGCGCTGACTATCCACGCGCACCCGACGCTGCACGAATCGGTTGGCCTGGCGGCTGAGATCTTCGAAGGCAGCATCACCGACCTGCCGAACCCGAAAGCGAAGAAGAAGTAAGTTTTTCGCTGGTTCAGAGAAAGCCTCCGAAAGGGGGCTTTTTTATTGTCGGTTTGATTTTGATTGCACTAAATCGATGATGAGATCGCGAGGAAAAATAGTTTCGTCCGAACGCTCAATCTCATCTATTGTCCACCAGTGATGTCTCTGAATGACACGCTGTTCATTATGACTCCAGCCGGTAACGTTGATCTCCTGACTCTTCACCCACACCATAAAGAAACGCTCGTCGGCGAGAACGGCTTCTCCACCTGGCAGCATCATCGTAAAGCTTCTTTTCGCTAACTGCGGGCCGACTGTTTTACAGATAAAGCCTGTCTCCTCGTACAGCTCTCGCGAGGCCGCCTCTTCGAAAGATTCATCTTTTTTAAGTCCGCCACCTGGCGTTGCCCAGTATGATTCACCTGCAAGCGCATCATTTTGATGATGAAAATGAAAAAGAAGAATACGATTTTCAGGTGACAGAACAATCAGTCTTGATGACGGACGCGTACGCATAATCGCTCTCTGGATTTGGCTGGGTTTTGTTTGGGGTCACTTTAGTCTATAAGCGCTTAGGGCTGGGGGCTGCCGAGTGCAGATAAAGGAAAAGGATGAATGATAACTAGCGCGGCTAATACCCTATTTTTTGCTTATTTTTTATTTTATTGATTTTGAATGATTTATATGGCGCTTGTAAAAAAAGGTTTTTAGTAGGGTTTGGTCAAAAATGACTTCTTTTGAGTGGGTTAGAGTCTATTAGCAACAGTTCACTGCCGTACAGGCAGCTTAGAAATGAAGGCGCTATTGTCATATTTGATCCTGATAGTTCACTGCCGTACAGGCAGCTTAGAAAAGAACCCGCCGGGGATTTTCCGTTCCCCTGGAAGTTCACTGCCGTACAGGCAGCTTAGAAATCAGCGAATGTTCCGTCGCTGTTGCGATAAATGTTCACTGCCGTACAGGCAGCTTAGAAAGTATAACGCTGATAACGGCACCGTAATATTAAGTTCACTGCCGTACAGGCAGTCGCAATCACATACGCCTCACCTCTAACCTCATGTTCACTCTCTCCCAATAATAAAACCCATAACCTTTACCTTCCTGTTCTCAATATAAATAAGTCAAAAAGTTATACCCACACGTTACACAATCACTCCTGGGCAATGTCTTTATATAGCGACGTAAACCCAAAGTGCACTAACCAAATCTTTCTCAAACCAGGCCTCACGCCCCAGCTAGCCCATAAACCCCAAAACCGCACTTTTTTACCCTGTTAATTATGTTGTGTTTTTGTAAACAGATTAACAAAGAGCCTGAACCCTGCTATGCTGCCCCACGCGGAACCGGGCACCTTACCCTACTCATGGAATGCTTTGTCACCAGGGTGCACCGGAAACCCATACAATGTGAGCGAGGAGAACGTCGTGCTAGTAGAATACCGTAAGCACGTTGCCGAGCGTGCCGCCCAGGGGATCGTACCTAAGCCGTTAGATGCTTCCCAGATGGCCGCGCTGGTTGAACTGCTGAAAAACCCGCCAGCGGGTGAAGAAGAATTCCTGACCGATCTGTTGGTCAACCGTGTCCCACCCGGCGTTGATGAAGCCGCCTACGTTAAAGCGGGTTTCCTTGCCGCGGTGGCTAAAGGCGAAACGACCTCTCCTCTGGTATCCCCCGAAAAAGCGATTGAACTGCTGGGCACCATGCAAGGCGGTTACAACATTCATCCGCTGATTGATGCGCTGGACGACGCGAAGCTGGCGCCGATTGCCGCCAAAGCGCTGTCGCACACGCTGCTGATGTTCGACAACTTCTACGACGTCGAAGAAAAAGCGAAAGCGGGCAATACCCATGCGCAACAGGTCATGCAGTCCTGGGCGAATGCCGAGTGGTATCTGTCACGTCCCGAGCTGGCAGAAAAAATTACCGTCACCGTGTTCAAAGTGACCGGCGAAACCAACACCGACGACCTCTCTCCGGCGCCGGATGCATGGTCTCGTCCGGATATTCCACTGCACGCGCTGGCGATGCTGAAAAACGCCCGCGAAGGCATCAATCCGGATGAGCCGGGCAACGTCGGCCCGATCAAACAGATTGAAGCGCTGCAGGCCAAAGGCTATCCGCTGGCTTACGTCGGCGACGTTGTCGGCACCGGCTCTTCCCGTAAATCAGCGACCAACTCCGTACTCTGGTTCATGGGCGACGATATTCCGAACGTCCCGAACAAAAAGGGCGGCGGTCTGGTGCTGGGCAGCAAAATCGCGCCAATCTTCTTCAACACGATGGAAGATGCGGGCGCGCTGCCCATCGAAGTTGACGTAGGCGAGCTGAATATGGGCGACGTGATTGACGTCTACCCGTATAAAGGCGAAGTGCGCAACCACGAAACCGGCGAGCTGCTGGCCAGCTTTACGCTGAAAACCGACGTGCTGATCGACGAAGTACGCGCCGGCGGCCGTATTCCGCTGATTATCGGCCGCGGCCTCACCAGCAAAGCGCGCGAATCGCTGGGCCTGCCGCACAGCGACGTCTTCCGTCAGGCGAAAGACGTGGCGGAAAGTACGCGCGGCTACTCGCTGGCGCAGAAAATGGTCGGCCGCGCCTGCGGCGTTGATGGCGTTCGTCCCGGCGCTTACTGCGAACCGAAGATGACCTCGGTAGGTTCTCAGGACACCACTGGCCCGATGACGCGCGACGAGCTGAAAGATCTGGCATGCCTCGGCTTCTCTGCCGACCTGGTGATGCAGTCGTTCTGCCACACCGCCGCCTATCCGAAGCCGGTCGACGTCAATACGCACCATACGCTGCCGGACTTCATTATGAACCGCGGCGGCGTCTCGCTGCGTCCGGGCGACGGCGTGATCCACTCATGGCTGAACCGCATGCTGCTGCCGGACACCGTCGGCACCGGCGGCGACTCGCATACCCGCTTCCCGATCGGTATCTCCTTCCCGGCCGGTTCTGGCCTGGTGGCCTTTGCCGCCGCGACCGGCGTGATGCCGCTCGATATGCCTGAATCCGTGCTGGTGCGCTTTAAAGGCAAAATGCAGCCGGGTATCACTCTACGCGATCTGGTGCACGCTATTCCGCTGTACGCCATCAAACAGGGTCTGCTGACCGTTGAGAAGAAAGGCAAAAAGAACATCTTCTCTGGCCGCATCCTGGAGATCGAAGGTCTGCCGGATCTGAAAGTCGAGCAGGCGTTCGAACTGACCGACGCCTCGGCCGAGCGTTCGGCGGCGGGCTGTACCATCAAGCTGGATAAAGCGCCGATCATCGAATACCTCAGCTCCAACATCGTGCTGCTGAAGTGGATGATCGCGGAAGGTTACGGCGATCGTCGTACGCTGGAGCGCCGTATCCAGGGCATGGAAAAATGGCTGGCGGATCCGCAACTGCTGGAAGCGGACGCCGACGCCGAATACGCGGCAGTGATCGAGATCGATCTGGCCGATATCAAAGAGCCGATCCTGTGCGCGCCGAACGATCCGGACGACGCGCGTCTGCTCTCTGACGTGCAGGGCGAGAAGATCGACGAAGTATTTATCGGCTCGTGCATGACCAACATCGGCCACTTCCGCGCGGCAGGTAAACTGCTCGACAGCCATAAAGGCCAGCTGCCGACCCGCCTGTGGGTGGCGCCGCCGACCAAGATGGATGCGGCTCAGCTGACCGAAGAGGGCTACTACAGCGTCTTCGGCAAGAGCGGCGCACGTATCGAGATCCCGGGCTGCTCGCTCTGCATGGGTAACCAGGCGCGCGTGCAGGACGGCGCGACGGTGGTCTCTACCTCGACGCGTAACTTCCCGAACCGTCTTGGCACCGGCGCTAACGTCTACCTGGCATCGGCTGAACTGGCCGCGGTCTCTTCGCTGCTCGGCAAACTGCCGACGCCGGATGAGTACCAGCAGTTCATGGCACAGGTGGATAAAACCGCCAGCGACACCTACCGCTACCTCAACTTTGACCAGCTGGATCAGTACACCGATAAAGCGGACAACGTGATTTTCCAGACTGCGGTCTGAGTGACTGACTAAAAACCAAAGGGGCGATAATCGCCCCTTTTTCTTTTGGCTTTTCCCCGCAATAATGTCGCCCCGATCTCACTTTAGCGTTGATGATGCGCACACACTATTTTGGTGCGGATTCACTCGCGTCATTAACCAAAGGGTTAGCCCATGGAATACGAATTTTTACGCGATCTCACCGGGCAGGTGAAAGTACGCATGTCGATGGATCACGAAGCGGTGGGCCACTGGTTCAACGAGGAAGTGAAGGAAAACCTGGCGCTGCTGGACGAGGTTGAAGCCGCAATGCGCGGCATCAAGGGCAGCGAGCGCCAGTGGCAGCGCATCGGCCACGAATATACGCTGTGGATGGACGATGAAGAGATCATGATCCGCGCCAACCATCTCGCCTTAGAGGATGACGGGCTGGAAGAGGGCATGAACTACTACGACGAAGAGAGCCTGTCGTTCTGCGGCGTGGAGGATTTTCTTGCTGTGATGAACGCCTACCGTCAGTTTTTACAGGGACGCTGAGTCAGCTCGGCCATTCCCAGGGATTAAGCAGCTGCGCGCCCATGCCGGTAAAGTCCTTCACGTTGCGCGTGACCAGCACCATATCGTGCTGCCAGGCGATGGCGGCAATAATGGCGTCGTTCGCGGCACGCTTATCCGGCACGTGCAGCCGGGCGCAATAGCGCGCCGCTTCTGTTTCAAAAGGCAGAATGCGATCGCTGAACTCTGTCAGCACTGCCGCTTCAAACCACTCCCTTAGTCGGTCTGCCTGAGCAAGATCGCGGCGCGCCACCTGAGCAATGCCTCTCTCTATCTCCATAATGGTGATCGCCGAGATAAACAGATCGCCCGCATCGACACTATCGGTCCACGCAGAGACGGCAGGATCGATAGCGCGCGTGCGCGCCTTGCGCAGCTCGGAAATCACGTTGGTATCCAGCAAATATCTCATGAAAAATCGACGTCCCTGAAATCGATGTCGCCGCGTTCCGGCGCAAAGTCGATCGCCGCCACATCGGGCATCGCCAGCGCGTCCTGAATATTGCGACGCGTGCCGGTCAGTTTTTTATATGCCTCGAAAGTGAGTAAAACGTGCGCGGGTTTGCCGCGATCGGTAATGTAGACCGGACCTTCCTCCGCCGCTTTTTTCGCGTTCGACACCTGCTGGTTAAACTCTCTGCTCGACAGCGTGAAGATTTTCATCGCGAGCCTCCTGTTTTGTAGTGACGTTGCTACATTTTAACCGAGGTGATCGTTTTTTCAACTACCAGCTGAGCGAATATACCGCCTACAGGCTCAGTTAACGACCTCAGGATTTAGGCTTTGCGTAGTGATGCGCAAAAAGGCAAGCTCTGTGCGAACCCTACATTAAGGACAATCATGATGTTTTCAGTGACAAAACTTCTTGCCGCTTCCCTTCTGCTTAGCGCCGCGCTCGCTCAGGCTTCGATAAACGATGAGGGGCTGGCGGCCGTGGCGCAACAGGAAGAGCAGGCGCTGAAGGCGCGCATCGGCATCGCCGTCATCGATACCGACGCGGAAAGCGTCGCCAGCTATCGCGGCAGCGAGCGCTTTCCCCTTAACAGCACGCATAAGGCGCTGCTGTGCGGCGCGCTGCTCAGCGCGCAGGATAAAGGCAAACTGCGGCTTACGGAGCGCACGCAGTTCGATCGTACTGCGCTGGTCACCTATTCGCCGGTAACCGAAAAGTTTATCGCGCCCGCCGAGATGAGCTGGGGGCAGCTCTGCGAGGCGGCTATCGCCTACAGCGATAACACGGCGGCGAATCTGCTGGCGCACAAGCTGGGCGGCCCGGTTGCGGTGACGCGTTTTTTTGCCGAGCTGGGCGACAAGGTCACACGGCTCGACCGCTTCGAGCCTGAGCTAAACAGCGCGGTACCGGGCGATATGCGCGATACCACTACGCCGCTGGCCGTCAGCGAGACGCTGCAAAAGCTGACGCTGGGACCGGCGCTGACGCCCGCTTCCCGGGCGCAGCTGCTGCAATGGATGCGCGACGACAAAGTGGCGAATGCGCTGCTGCGTTCAGTGTTGCCGACAGGCTGGAGCATCGCTGATAAAACCGGCGCAGGAGAGTATGGTTCGCGGTCGATTATCAGCGTGGTATGGCCGGAAAACGGCAAGCCGCTGATTATCGTTATCTATATTACGCAAACAGAGGCGACGCTTGCGCAGAGTAATGCGGCAATCGCCCGCATCGGCAAGGCGGTTTTCGCTACGTTGCGCGTGCCGCGATAAACGCAAAAAGGCTCCGATCGCTATCAGAGCCTTTTTACTCGCGCCTGTCAGACGCCGCTGGCGACCGCCTGCGGCTCCTGCGCCTTCTCTTCATCGACAATCGGCTCAACCTTGCCCATCAGGAACAGATAGTTGAGGATGCCGATCACCACCAGCACGGCGGAGAAGACCAGCGCCCAGGTAAAGTTGCCGGTGGCGCCGACAATGGCGCCGGTAATAATCGGGCCGACCGCGCCGCCCATATTCGACACCGTGTTCTGTAGTCCAGCAACGATAGAGACGCTGTTCTTCGGCGCGACATCGCCCGGCAGCGCCCAGACCTGCGAGGCGGCGACGGTGGTGCCCGATTTGGCGATACAGAGCAGCAGCACGGTCATAAATACCGACTCGGTAAAGGGCGCGAAACCGATACAGAGCGCCATCAGCAGGCCAATGGTCAGAAACAGCTTGCGCGTGGCGGTCAGCGACAGCACCTTTTTATGCACCATGCGATCCGACGCCCAGCCCGCCAGCACCTCGATCACCATGCCGCAGATCAGCGGCAGCGCGGCGACGAAGCCCATCTTTAGAAAGTCCATGCCCTTGTCTTTTACCAGGTAGGTCGGCAGCCAGGTAATAAAAAAGTAGGAGGTGTAGTTGATGGTGAAAAAGCCGATGCACATCGCCCAGATATTGCGGTAGCGCAGCAGCCTGTACCACTTCATCGGACGTACGCCTTTCTCGCCGTGCTTCTGCGCCTGGCCGTCGCGGATCAGCCGCACTTCGTTCTGATCGATCTTTTTATGATCTTCCGGGTTCTCGGCGTAGATAAAATACCAGGCGATCACCCAGAACAGGCCGATGGCGCCGATAACCAGAAAAGTGATGCGCCAGTCCACCATAGCGATCATCCAGACGATCAGCGGCATCGCCACCGCGCCGCCAAACTTCGAGGCGCTGTCGAACAGCCCCGATACGGTGGCGCGTTCGCGATCCGGGAACCAGCGCGCGGCAATGCCCGCGTTGCTGGGGTAGGCGGCCGCTTCGCCGACGCCCAGCGCCAGGCGCAGCGCCAGCAGCGATTTAAAGCCGGTCGCCAGTCCCATCGCCATGGTAGCGACAGACCACCAGCCGACCGCGATGCCGAGCCCTTTTTTCTGGCCGAAGCGATCGGCGAACCAGCCTGCCGGGATTTGCAGCAGCGCATAGGACCAGAAGAAGGCGGCCATAATCAGGCCCATCATCTCCGGATTGATCTCCAGCTCGGTGATCAGATGCGGCGCGGCGGCGGAGAGCACCGTCCGGTCAATATAGTTGATAGCGACTGCCAGCCACATCAGGCCGGCGATCCACCAGCGAATTTTGGTCGAGCGCAGCGTAGGGTTCATCATTGTTTTTCACTCGAATCAGGTTGCAGGCGAGGGCGGCGTTTATGCCAGCCCGTTCATGACGTTTACCGGCCGCTCGCCCTGACGGACGCACTGCACAATCTGCGCCACGCAGCGTTCGCCAATGGCGCTGATGGCGCCGTCGGTGTAGCCGGCGATATGCGACGTCGGGATAAAATTCGGCAGGCTAAACAGCGGATGCGAGGTCAGCGGTTCCTGAACAAAGACGTCGGCTGCCGCGCCGGCAATCACGTTGTCCTGTAGCGCCTGGAAGAGATCCTCTTCATTCACGACGCCGCCGCGCGAGACGTTGATCAGGAAGGCGCGCTTCTTCATGCGGCGCAGGCGCGCGCCGTCGACCAGGTTGCGCGTCTCGTCGGTCAGCGGCGTGTGCAGCGTAATGAAATCGCTCTCTTCAGTGAGCTGGTCGAGACTGACAAAGGTAACCCCGTGCTCGGCGGCAAAGGCCTCGTCAGGATAGAAATCAAAGGCGATAACGCGCATGTTGAAGCCTTTCGCGCGCAGCGCCACCTGCTTGCCAATATTGCCCAGGCCGACAATACCCAACGTTTTGCCGTAGACATCAGTGGCGAAGATACGCGGCCAGCCGCCCGCGCGCGTTTCCGTGACCGCCTGCGTCAGCTCTCGCGCGGCGTTGAGGATCAGCGCAAAGGCGAAGTCGGCGACGGCGTGCTTGTTGGCGTCCGGTACGTTGGTGACGTAGATGCCGCGCGCGCGCGTGGCGTCGAGATCGATATTATCGACGCCGACGCCGTGCTTGCAGACGATCTTCAGCTGGGAAGCCTGCACCAGCAGCGCCTCGTTTACCTCGGTAAAGGCGACAATCATCGCCACGGTCTCCGGCAGATGCGGCGCCAGCGCTTCAGGCGTCGCGTCGGCGGGCAGGGTCACCAGCTCAAAGCCGTGCTGTTTCAGGGTATCGATCGGCGTCGTGTCATATTTAGCGAACGACGGCGAGGTGCAGATTATTTTCATCGCGTTTCCCGGTGCTTAAAAAAGAAGAGGCAAGGGCAGCAATGGCTGCCCTGACGGCCGTTGTTACTTCAGGTACTGATTGACGACCTGACGGATTTTTTGCTCTTCGTCGGCGCTGAATCGCACCGCATAGCGGCTGTCGCCGACGTCGTAGCCCAGCAGCGCAACCGCCTTCTTCACCGCCGCCGGCGAGAAGCCGATGCTGTAGAGATCGGTGCGCAGGCCAGTGACGTTCTCCTGCGCCGCGCGCGACCCCTCGATATCGCCTGCGTTGAAGCGCGTCCAGATGGCGTTGATCTCTTTTGGCGCGGCGTTGGCCAGGCCGGAGATACAGGCGGAGCAGCCGTCGACGAAGCCCTGGTGGATCAGCGAGTCCGGCCCGTTGAGCACGTCGAAGTTATCGATGCCTTCCGCCGCCTTAATAAAGCCGCTCAGGCTTTCATAGCTGCCCGCCGAATCTTTGATGCCGATAATGTTGGGATGAGACGCCAGAGTACGTACGGTTTCCGGCTGCAGCGTGTTGCCGGTGCGCGCCGGAATGTTATAGAGAAACAGCGGCACATCCAGCGCGTCAGCCACCGTCTGGTAGTGATAGATCAGCTCTTCCTGCCGCAGCGGCACGAAATAGGGGGTAATCACTGAAACCGCATCCACGCCCAGCTTCGCGATCTGCCTGCCGAGACGGATAGTCTCGCGCGTCGAGATCTCGCCGATATGCGCCACCACCGGCGCGCGGCCGTTCACTTCATCGACGCAGGTTTCGGTAACGGCAATCTTCTCCTGCTCGTTAAGCACAAAGAACTCGCCGTTGGTGCCGCCGCAGAAGATGCCGTTGCCCGCATCCAGCTGGCGTTTTACCTGCTCGCGCTGGGCTCCAGGGTTATAGGCGCCTTCCCGATCGAAACAGGTGACGATAGCGGTCAATACGCCGGTAATTTTCTGTCTCATACAATCCTCTTTATTCCTGATGTGAAGGGAACAGCGTCAGGTAGACGTCGCGAACGTCATGCGCGCTGACGGCAGCGGGCACGTTCTTCATCAGACGTTGCACGTCGAGCGCCGCTTCCACTAAATAGGGCAGGTGATCCGGGCCGATGCCAAGCTCTTCAAGGCTGGCGGGCAGCTGCAAACGTTTAACCAGCGCGGTGAAATAAGCCACCAGCGCGTGCGATTTGCTCTCGTTATCCAGCGAGGTATCCGCATCCGGCAGCAGATCGTAGGCCTGAGCGAATTTGTTCACTGCGGCCGGTCGCACAAAGGCCATGCAGGGCGCCAGCAAAATGGCGTTGGCGACGCCGTGCGGCAGATGATATTTGCCGCCCAGCGGATAGGACATGGCGTGCACCAGATGCGTGCCCGCATGGGCAATCGCCGCGCCGCCGTAATAAGAGGCCCACAGCATGTCCAGCCGCGCCTGCAGGTTATGCGGCTCGGCAACGGCGGTTTCGAGGCTGGCGAACAGTTTTTTCATGCCGATCAGCGCGTAGTTGTCGCTTACCGGATTCGACACCGTGGCGGTGAAGCATTCAATCAGATGACAGAGCGCGTCGATGCCGGTCGAAGAGGCGATATGCGGCGGCATGCTGGTGGTCAGTTCCGGCACCAGCGCCACAAAATCGGGCAGCATCACCGGCGAGATAATGCCAACTTTGGTTTCGCGCTCCGGGATCGCCAGAATGGCGTTCGGCGTCGCTTCCGAGCCGGTGCCTGCGGTGGTCGGGATCAGCAGCGAGGTAGTGCGCGCGGTCGGCTTTTCGCCTGCCAGCAGCGCCTCCAGCGACGGCGCGTTATCGACGCACAGCACCGACAGCAGCTTGGCGACATCCAGCACGCTGCCGCCGCCGACGCCGATCACCAGATCCACGTCGCGCGTAGGCAGCGCCGCCAGCACCGCGGCGACGTCGTGCTGGCTCGGCTCCGGAGGCACGCTGTTAATCACGCTAACGCTGGCGATATGCTGTTTCAGCTGAGCGATAAGCGCCTGCACCGCTGGAATGGTTTCAATATTCTTGTCCGTTACCAGCAGCGCGCTGGCTTTTCCTTTCAGCAGATAGCTAATGTCGTTTAGCGCCTGGAAGCCGCTAATTACCGTGCTGTTGATATTCATCTCATACCCTTATTACTACGAAGCTGAAGCGAATGATTAGGTTTGCTCATGTTAGTGCGATATCTGTCACTTACTGTGGGTCAATTTATAGGACATATCGATTTCGATTAATTTGATCTTGCTCACATATAATCAATCATGATTGAATATAATCATTCACAGCGGCATACCGCCGAATCAGGAGAGAAGATGACGCAGAGGTCATGGAAAACGCCAGTGCTGGTGATCGCCGATGACTTTACCGGTGCGAACGACGCAGGCAGCGGTCTGGCGCAGGCGGGCGCTCGCGTGCATGTCCTGTTCAGCAGCGAGACGCCGCTGGATGCCGCCTCCGCCGACGTCTGGGTGATCAGCACCGACAGTCGCGCCGTCAGCGCCGCAGAGGCGATGGCGCGTACCGAAGCGGTGGTGCGTCAACATCAGGCTTTTATTGCCCGGGGCTGGCTGTTTAAAAAGATCGACTCCACGCTGCGTGGCAATATCGGCGCCGAAGTGCGCGCCGCGCTGGCCGCCAGCGGCAAAAAGCGGGCGCTGATCGTGCCCGCCGTCCCTCGGCTGGGCCGCGTCACGCGCCGCGGCGAGGTGCTGGTGAACGGCGTGTCGCTGACCGAGACCGAATACGCCAGCGATCCAAAAACGCCGGTGATCAGCGCGCGGGTATTAACGCAGCTCGGGATCGCGGGCGCCGAGATCGATCTCGCCACGCTGCGCAGCGATCGTTTTGCCGCGCTGCTGGCGGAGCAGCAGGGCGCGGTGGTGATCGATGCGGAAAGCGAAAGCGACATCGCGCGCATCTTGGCCGCCGCGGCGCAGCTTGACGAAACGCCGCTGCTGGTCGGCGCGGCCGGACTGAGCGACGCGCTTGGCGCACAGCTGGCGGCACGCAACCCCGCGCCGGTGCTGGCCGTTATCGGCTCGATGAGCGCCAGCGCCCAGCAGCAGATCGCGCGGCTGGCGGCGCAGCGAGATATCGCGCTGGTGGATATCGATATCCGCCAGCTGTTTGAACGCCCTTGCTGGCCGAATAGCGCGCAGTGGACGGAGCAGGCGCTCGCCGCGCTGCGCAATGGCCAGCATACGGTGATCCGCACCTGCCAGCGGGCCGATCAGCGCCATGAGATCGACGCGCTGTGTCAACAGCAGCAGATCACGCGTCAGCAGCTTGGCGAAGCGATTTGCCAGTTTCTGGGCGAACTGACCCTGAGGCTCTGCCGCGCGCAGCGCCCGGCCGGACTCTATCTCTCCGGCGGCGACGTGGCGATTGCGGTAGCGCAGGCGCTGGGCGCCAGCGGCTTTCAGATTCAGGGCATCGTGGCGGGCTGCGTGCCGCACGGCGTCCTGCTTAACAGTGAATTTACCCTGCCGGTGATGACCAAAGCGGGCGGTTTTGGCGACGAAAACACCCTGGTAGCAGCCATTCGTTTTATTGAGGAGAAGTCGAGTGAGTAAAATTATTGCGGTGACCATGGGCGATCCGGCGGGCATCAGCCCGGAGATCATCATCAAAGCGCTGGCGGAAGGCGACCTTAACGGCGCGCCGGCGGTGGTGGTGGGATGCGCGGCGACGCTGCGCCGCATCCTTGCCCTGAATATTACGCCGCAGGTTGAGCTGCGCGTGCTGGATAGCGTAAAAGAGGCGCACTTCGCGCCAGGCATCGTCAACGTTATCGATGAGCCGCTGGCCGATCCGGAAGCGCTCAAGCCAGGTGTGGTGCAGAAGCAGGCGGGCGATCTCGCCTGGCGCTGCGTGAAGCGTGCCACCGAGCTGGCGCTGGCGGGCGAAGTTCAGGCCATCGCCACCGCGCCGCTGAACAAAGAGGCGCTGCACTCGGCGGGCCATCTCTATCCTGGCCATACCGAGCTGCTGGCGCACCTGACCAACACCAAAGATTACGCGATGGTGCTCTACACCGATAAGCTGAAAGTGATTCACGTCACGACGCATATCGCGCTGCGCAAGTTCCTCGACACGCTGAACCGCTCGCGCATTGAGACAGTAATTGGCATGGCGGACACCTTCCTGCGCCGCGTCGGCTTTGAGAAGCCGCGTATTGCGGTAGCGGGCGTTAATCCGCACGCTGGTGAAAATGGCCTGTTCGGCGACGAGGAGATCACCACCGTCGCGCCCGCGGTGAAGGCGATGCAGGCGCAGGGCATTGAGGTTTTTGGCCCCTGTCCGCCGGATACGGTGTTCCTGCAGTGCCAAGAAGGACAGTATGACATCGTGGTGGCGATGTATCACGATCAGGGACATATCCCGCTGAAACTGCTTGGCTTTTACGACGGCGTCAATATCACTGCCGGCCTGCCGTTTATCCGCACCTCTGCGGACCACGGCACCGCTTTTGATATCGCATGGACAGGTAAAGCGAAGTCTGAGAGCATGGCGATCTCCATTAAACTCGCGATGCAGCTAGCATAGGGAAATATGAAGGGACAAAGTCGCCTTGACCAGATTATGGACTATCTGAAAAGCCATAATCTGGTGACTGTTGATCAGCTGGTGAGTGCCATTTCCGCCTCGCCAGCAACCATTCGACGTGATTTGATTAAGCTGGATAAAGAAGGGGTGATTAGCCGCAGCCACGGCGGCGTCACGCTGAACCGTTTTATTCCGGCGCAGCCCACCACGCTGGAGAAGATGCAGCGTAACCTGGCGGAGAAGCAGGCTATCGCCCACCACGCCGCCACCTTTGTACAGTCGGGCGATGCGGTTGTGCTGGACGCCGGCACCACCATGCTGGAGCTGGCGCGTCAGCTGACCCACTTGCCGCTGCGCGTCATTACCGCCGATCTGCATATCGCACTGTTTCTCTCGGAATTCAAACAGATTGAAGTAACCATTATCGGCGGCCGCATCGACGACTCGAGCCAGTCGTGCGTCGGCGAGCACGGGCGACGTCTGCTGCGCAGCATCAATCCCGATATCGCTTTCGTCAGCTGCAACTCCTGGAGTCTGGAGCGCGGCATCACCACGCCAACGGAAGAGAAGGCCGGGCTGAAGCGCGATCTGCTGGCGAATGCGCGCCGCCGCATCCTGCTGGCGGACAGCAGCAAATATGGCTCCTGGTCGCTGTTCTGCGCCGCGCCGGTGGATGAGCTGACCGATGTGGTGACCGACAGCCGGTTAGACGATGACGTCTGCCGCACGCTGCGCGAGCGCGGGATTGCGCTGGCGCTGACGGATTAATATTGCTGGCAATTTAACTGGCACGCGCCGTATCCGCTCTTTACTTGCTGAAATAAGAGTGAAGGGCGGGGGACACTGCGCGCTTATTAGGGATGAGCGTTATTAAGCGCTGTGAGGATAAGTGCGCTACTGCTGTTTGTTGCGAGAGTAATGAGCATTTCCTACCTCAGGCTTGATTTTTGAGTGCTTCTTTAAACCCTTTTTTTGCAATGTTTTATAACTCATTGAAAAATAAGGTGATTTTTTGCATGCTAAATAAAAGGGTTAAAGCCGCGTAAATGCGGTTTTTTGCTGGGATATGAGTAGCTTAGTTTGATAAGGTAACAGGTTCACTGCCGTACAGGCAGCTTAGAAAATGAGCACATTAGCAAAAATCTAAGACAACAAGTGCACTGCCGTACAGGCAGCCTCAATCCTGCCCGCAGCACCCATAAAACTAAAACCCCAAAGCCAAAAAAGCGCGCGCCTGCCGTCATTTTCAGGCATCGCGCGCCTAATCATTAAAACGTTTTCAATCCCACCGCCGGAATATTGCGACCGTAGTAAATCTCGCGCATCTCTTTCCACAGCAGGTCGGTAATGCGCTTATGTTCCGCCGGGCTGAGATCTTCAGGACGAGTATTGAACAGGTAGTGCTTCAGGTCGAACTCTTTCAGCAACATCTTGGTGTGAAAGATATTTTCCTGATAAACGTTCACATCCACCATGTCATACATCGCTTTCATATCTTCCGACATAAAGTTCTGGATGGAATTGATCTCATGATCGATAAAGTGCTTCACGCCGTTTACGTCGCGGGTAAAGCCGCGCACGCGATAGTCGACGGTTACGATATCGGACTCCAGCTGGTGGATCAGGTAATTCAGCGCCTTCAGCGGGGAAATCACGCCGCAGGTTGACACTTCGATATCCGCGCGGAAGGTGCAAAGACCGCCTTCAGGATGGCTTTCCGGATAGGTGTGCACGCAGATATGGCTCTTATCCAGGTGCGCCACCACGGAGTTAGGCAGCGGACCGGGATGTTCCGAATTGTCGATGTCTTTTGGATCGATCGGCTCTTCGCTCACCAGAATGGTGACGCTGGCGCCCTGTGGTTCATAATCCTGGCGCGCGATATTCAGCACGTTGGCACCGATGATCGAGCAGGTTTCCGTCAGGATCTCGGTCAGACGAGTGGCGTTGTACTGCTCATCGATATAGGCGATATAGCCATCGCGTTCGGCTTCAGTATTCGCATAACAAATATCGTAAATACAAAAACTCAGGCTTTTGGTCAGGTTGTTGAAGCCATGCAGTTTAAGCTTTTGCAATTTGGTTCACCTCCTTATAAAGGGCGTTCAGCAGGTACTGCGGCAGCGCGAAACTACCGACATGGATCGCTGGATTGTAGTAGCGGCACGGCAGGCCAGCCTCAGCGAAACGCGCCTGCAGCGTGGCGAGATCGAGCTGACGCAGCGCCGGATTATCGCTCGCCCAGGCGAAGGTCATAATGCCGCCGTAGTAGGTCGGTATCGCCGCCTGATAAAAACTGACGTCGGCGAAATAGTGGCTCAGTTTACGATGGCTGTTGATCGCCTCTTCCTGCTGCAGAAAGCAGACGCCGTTCTGCGCCACAAAAATCCCGCCGGGATTGAGAGCGTTTTTACAGCCCGCGTAAAATTCCGAGGTGAACAGGCTCTCGCCGGGACCGACAGGATCGGTGCAGTCGGAGATGATCACGTCGAATTTTTCCTGCGTCTGGTTGACGAAGTTTACGCCGTCGTCGATCACCAGATTGAGACGCGGATCGTTATACGCACCCTGGCTATGGTTGGGGAGATATTGCTGGCAGAAGGTTACGACGCCGGCGTCAATCTCCACCATTGTGATGCTTTCCAGCTGCTGATGACGCGCCACCTCGCGCAGCATCGCGCCGTCGCCGCCGCCGATAATCAGCACGCGCTTCGCCGCGCCGTGCGCCAGCAGCGGCACGTGCGTCATCATTTCGTGATAGATGAATTCGTCGCGCTCGGTGGTCTGCACCACGCCGTCCAGCGCCATTACGCGGCCCATCTGCGCGTTTTCGAAGATGATCAAATCCTGATGCGCGGTCTTTTCCCGGTACAGCTCTTTGTCGACCGTGAAATATTGTCCGAAACCGGCATGAAGGGTTTCATACCACATTTCTTTTTGCGCCATGGTGGGCTCCTCTCTGATGACTTCGCCATGAAAAAGAGCGACACATCATAACCAGGAGTGACCGTGCATGCACGGTCGAATGATCGGCGAAGAAGCGGGCTTGGGCTTATTTAACGTAGGCGAGCAGGCTGAGGGAATCGCGCGCCAGCGACTTGCACTTCTTGTCGTTGGTAATGGCGATGCCGCTCAGATCTTTGTAGCTCGCTTCGCCAAGCGCCTTCATATTGTAGGCAGCGTAATTACTCAAATCCCAGCGGTTCTGCTGGGCGAAAAACACCAGAGCTTTGCGGATTTGCGCATCAGGCAGATCCTGATAGCCGCAATCATTTTTCAGATAAACGAATACCGCGGTGAGATCGGCCAGATCTTCTGCTTCGGATTCGCTCAGCGCGAAACTGGTGGAGGAGAAGCCAAGGAGTCCTGACAGTAACAGGATCTTGATGCTTTTCTTCATAGTGGTTCTCATTCATTAATCATCATGTGACGATAGCACAGTGCCTGGCAGGATTCCGATTATTTTGCCGCTGGACGCCGGCTTGCGCACTTTTTTCAGGCGTTTCCGCTATCAAGAGCTTGACCCTCCCGCAGGGGAAGGGTTTAGGCTGTGGTTCCCTTATCACACGGATGAATAAGCTATGCATCGTCGCCACTTTCTCAAGCTGACCGCCGCGCTGAGTGCAGCCGGAGCGCTGCCGCTCTGGAGTCGATCCCTGATGGCGGCCAGCCGTCCGCTGCTGCCGGTTCCTTCAAGGCTGGAGCCCGATCCGCGCGGCCAGATCCAGATCACCGCCATGACCGGCACCAGCCAGTGGCAGGGCAAGGATGTGCCGACATGGGGCTACAACGGCGCGCTGCTGGGACCGGCCATCGTGCTGCGCCGCGGCAAACCGGCCACGGTCAATATCCTTAACCGGCTGCCGGAAGCGACCACGCTGCACTGGCACGGGCTGGCGATCCCTGGCGACGTCGACGGCGGGCCGATGGCGCGCATCGAACCTGGCGCGACGCGGCAGGTCACCTTTACGCCGGATCAGCCCGCCGCCACCTGCTGGTTCCATCCGCACCTGCATGGCAAAACCGGCCATCAGGTGGCGCAAGGACTGGCGGGTCTGATCCTGCTGCAGGACGATGAGACCGACAAGCTGCGTCTGCCGTCGCAGTGGGGCTCGGACGATGTGCCGCTGATTTTCCAGGACAAGCGGCTCTCCCAGGACGGCAGCCGCATCGACTACCAGCTCGACATCATGAGCGCCGCGGTAGGCTGGTTCGGCGATATGATGCTGACCAACGGCGTTCAGTATCCGCAGCAGGCGGTGCCGCGCGGCTGGCTGCGCCTGCGCCTGCTGAACGGCTGCAACGCGCGCTCGCTGCATATCGCCGCCAGCGACAACCGACCGCTCTATGTTATTGGCAGCGACGGCGGCCTGCTGGCGGAGCCGGTGAAGGTGGCATCACTGCCGCTGCTGCCGGGCGAGCGCTTTGAGGTGATGGTCGATACCTCCGACGGCAAAAGCTTCGATATCGTCACCCTGCCGGTTGAGCAGATGGGCATGACGCTGGCGCCGTTCGACCAGCCGCTGCCGCTGGTGCAGATCCTGCCGCTGCGCGTGATGGCGAGCGCGACGCTGCCGGATAGCCTGGTGCAGCTGCCGCCGGTGCCCTCGGCGGAAGGCGCCAACGCGCGCTGGCTACAGCTGATGATGGATCCGCAGCTCGACCAGCAAGGCATGGCGGCGCTGATGCAGCGCTACGGCGATAAAGCGATGGGCAAGGCGGGCGGCCATCACGCCATGCCGGCAGAGAGCGGCGGCGAGGCGATGGACGGCCATGATATGTCGATGCATAACGCCCACGGCGGCGCAGCCCAGGGCTACGACTTCCATAGCGGCAACAAGATCAACGGCCAGGCCTTTAATATGGCGAAGCCGATGTTTAACGTTACGCCCGGCCAGCTGGAAAAATGGACCATCTCCGGCGAAGGCGACAAGATGCTGCATCCTTTCCATATTCACGGCACACAGTTCCGCATTCTCTCAGAAAACGGCAAGCCGCCTGCGCCGCACCGCCAGGGCTGGAAAGATATGGTCAATGTCGACGGCTGGCGCAGCGAAGTGCTGGTGCGCTTTGACCACCGCGCCGCCGCCGAACACGCCTATATGGCGCACTGCCATTTGCTGGAGCATGAAGACACCGGCATGATGCTGGGCTTCAGCGTCGGCTAATCAGGCTTTCTCGAGCGCCAGGCGAATATCTTCTACCAGATCGCCGGCGTTCTCGATGCCTATCGAGAGGCGGATAGTGGCGTCGCTGATGCCGATGCGCTGCCTGACCGCCTCCGGCACGCCGGAATGGGTGGTGCTGCCGGGATGGCTGGCAAGCGACTCGGTGCCGCCCAGGCTCACCGCCTGTTTAAACAGCGCCAGCGCGTTGAGGAAGCGGAACGCGGCGGGCTGTCCGCCGACGATATCGAACGAAAAGGTCGAACCGGCGCCGCTACACTGCTGGCGGAAGGTGCGGCCTTCGGCGCTGTTCTCGTCGAGGTAGGGCAGCCACTGCAGCTTCGCCACCTTCTCATGGTCGCGCAAAAAGGCGGCCACCGCCTCGGCGTTCTGCCAGGCCTTCTCCATACGCAGCGACAGCGTTTCCAGCGAACGGCCAATCATCCAGCTGGAGTGCGGATCGAGCTGAGTACCGATGGCGCTGCGCAGCGAGCGTATCTGAGTAATCAGCGCTTTGCTGCCCATCGCCGCGCCGGCAATCAGATCGGAATGGCCGCCGACATATTTGGTCAGCGAGTAGAGCGAGATATCGGCGCCGAAGTTCAGCGGACGCTGAAACAGCGGGCCGAGCAGCGTATTGTCGCAGGCGACGACCGGACGCGATCCCTGCTGCTGGCCGATCTCATCGGCGATGCGCGCGATCAGCGCGATATCTACCAGGCTGTTGGTGGGGTTAGCGGGCGTCTCGATCAGAATCAGCGCGACGCGCCCCAGGCTCAGCGCCTTCTGCGCGGCGGCGCGCACTTTCTCCTCATCGGTGCCGTCGCTGAAGCCGACCGGCTCGATATTCAGGTTGTGCAGCGTTTTACTCAGCAGCGTCTCGGTGCCGCCGTAGAGCGGCTGCGAATGCAGGATCACATCGCCCGGGCGCGCAAAGGTCAGCAGGGTGGTGGAGATGGCCGACATGCCTGACGAGAACAGGGCGCAGCTCTCCGCTTCTTCATAGATTGCCAGGCGATCTTCAACGATTTCGCTGTTGGGATGGTTAAAGCGCGAATAGACCAGACCGCCGCTTTTTCCTTCCGGCGGCTGGCGCCGTCCCGACACGTAATCGAAGAAGTCGCGTCCCTCTTCGGCGCTGTTAAAAACAAAGGTCGAGGTCAGAAATACCGGCGGTTTGACCGCGCCTTCCGACAGGCGCGGATCGTAGCCGTAGTTCAGCATCTGGGTTTCAGGATGCAGCTTACGATCGCCAATATGGGTTTTTTTACTGGAGTTATGGGACATGGGATCTCCTGCTCAGGGCAGATGTAAGGTAACGATATGTTGGGCATAAGCTAACATGCAGCGGAATGTTCTGGTAAAGGCCGGTATGTTCTAAGTTTATATCATCCATGCACGATGAGGCTGGCGCTACATCTCGCCGCGTCTGGCAAGCTGTGATACTCTCCTGCGAATCGCTACCCGCTCAGGTCTGAGCGGGTTCTCTCTGTTCATCCGCTGCTGAGGATGGACGATCCCTTTAAAATCAACGAGAAGTACAGGTTTTGAAACATACTGTTGAAGTGATGATTTCCGAAGAGGCGATCGCAACGCGCATTGCCGAACTGGGTAAAGAGATTTCCGAGCGCTATCGCGACAGCGGCAGCGAGATGGTGCTGGTCGGGCTGCTGCGCGGCTCCTTTATGTTTATGGCCGATCTCTGCCGCGCCGTCGAGGTGCCCCACGAAGTCGACTTTATGACCGCCTCCAGCTACGGTAGCGGCATGTCCAGCTCGCGCGACGTGAAAATCCTCAAAGATCTCGACGAAGATATTCGCGGCAAAGATGTGCTGATTGTCGAAGATATCATCGACTCCGGCAACACGCTGAGCAAGGTACGTGAGATCCTGCGCCTGCGCGAGCCGAAGTCCCTCGCCATCTGCACGCTGCTGGATAAGCCCGAGCGTCGCGAAGTGGACGTGACGGTGGAATATGTCGGCTTCGCCATTCCTGACGAGTTCGTGGTCGGCTTCGGCATCGACTACGCCCAGCGCTATCGTCATCTGCCCTATATCGGCAAAGTGGTGCCGCTCGAATCCTGAGCCTGACCGCACAATCTTCCAAGGCTGACCGCGTCAGCCTGGTGTAGGCTGTGCTCCGATTCAGGAGTTCAGCCTTCACCTCCGCAAAAAAATGCCCATCCAGGAAGATTTTACGCTCAGGGTGGCTCATCATAAGTAGCAACGTTGCGGCGACATCGCGTCAGCCAGCGGCTCGCTATGTCCATCGCGACACACCGACATTAAAACAGGATATGGATTCGGAATGACTTATGCACTGGAACTTTCCCGGCTGACCAAGACCTATTCCGGCGGCGTACAGGCGCTGAAAGGGATAGATCTTAACGTCGAAGCCGGCGATTTTTATGCGCTGCTGGGACCAAACGGCGCGGGCAAATCGACCACCATCGGGATTATCAGTTCGCTGGTGAACAAATCTGGCGGCAGCGTGCGCGTGTTCGGCTACGACCTGGAGAAAGAGGTGGTCAACGCCAAACGCCAGCTCGGCCTGGTGCCGCAGGAGTTTAACTTCAACCCGTTCGAGACCGTGCTGCAGATCGTCGTGAACCAGGCGGGCTACTACGGCGTTGAGCGCCGCGATGCGCAGCAGCGCGCAGAGAAGTATCTGACGCAGCTCGATCTCTGGGGCAAGCGCAACGAGCGCGCGCGGATGCTTTCCGGCGGCATGAAGCGTCGTCTGATGATCGCCCGCGCGCTGATGCATGAGCCGAAGCTGCTGATCCTCGACGAGCCGACGGCGGGCGTAGATATCGAGCTGCGTCGCTCGATGTGGACCTTCCTGAAAGAGCTGAACGAAAAAGGCACCACCATTATTTTGACCACGCACTATCTGGAAGAGGCGGAGATGCTGTGCCGCAATATCGGCATTATCCAGAGCGGCGAGCTGGTGGAGAACACCTCTATGAAGGGGCTGCTGGCCAAGCTGCAGTCGGAAACCTTTATTCTCGATCTCGCGCCGGGTAGCGCGCTGCCGACGCTGGAAGGGTTCCAGTATCGTCTGGTGGACGCCTCGACGCTGGAGGTCGAAGTGATGCGCGAGCAGGGGCTGAACAGCGTGTTCGGCCAGCTTAGCGCGCAGGGCGTGCAGGTACTGAGCATGCGTAACAAAGCGAACCGCCTGGAAGAGCTGTTTGTCAGCCTGGTGCAGGGCAAAGGAGCGAAAGCATGACACATTTGTACTGGGTAGCGCTGAAGAGTATCTGGGCCAAGGAGATTAACCGTTTCGCGCGCATCTGGATCCAGACGCTGGTGCCGCCGGTAATCACCATGACGCTCTATTTTATTATTTTCGGCAACCTGATCGGCTCGCGCATCGGCGATATGCACGGCTTCAGCTACATGCAGTTTATCGTGCCGGGCCTGATTATGATGGCGGTGATCACCAACGCCTACGCCAACGTCGCCTCGTCGTTCTTCAGCGCCAAGTTTCAGCGCAATATCGAAGAGCTGCTGGTGGCGCCGGTGCCGACGCATATCATTATCGCCGGCTATGTCGGCGGCGGCGTGGCGCGCGGTCTCTGCGTCGGGGTGCTGGTCACGGCGATTTCGCTGTTTTTCGTGCCGTTCCACGTCCACTCCTGGTCGATGGTGGCAGTGACGCTGCTGCTGACGGCGATCCTCTTTTCGCTGGCTGGCCTGCTGAACGCGGTGTTCGCGCGCACCTTCGACGATATCAGCCTGATCCCGACCTTCGTGCTGACGCCGCTGACCTATCTGGGCGGGGTGTTCTATTCGCTGACGCTGCTGCCGCCGTTCTGGCAGGCGGTGTCGAAGCTGAATCCGATTGTTTATATGATCAGCGGCTTCCGCTTCGGCTTCCTCGGCATCAATGATGTGCCGCTGGTATTTACCCTGTCGGTGCTGATCGCCTTTATCCTGGTGTTTTATATTCTGGTCTACACGCTGATCCAGCGCGGACGCGGCCTGCGCACCTGATAAAAAAAGCAGCCGGATGGCTGCTTAAGATGAAAACTGAGAGCTGGCGCAGGTAACAGGGCCCGATCGCAAAGTCGCTCAAGGCATCCCTGCTCGCTCGGCCCGCGCCATCCCTGGCGCGGGACGCTTTGCTCTCCGGTCCCTGTTACCCGCGCTTTAGCATCAGAGCCGACTGCCGTCGCCCACGTCAGCACCGCCCACTCAGGCGACCTGCACCGGCAGCGCCTTCGCCAGACGCTTCATTTCGTTGTCGCCTTCGAAATAGGCAACCTTCGGCTGCCACTGGCGCGCTTCCGCATCCTCGACCTGCACGTAAGAACAGATAATCAGGATATCTCCTTCGCAGGCGCAGCGGGCCGCCGCGCCGTTCACCGAAATAATCTTCGACCCGCGTTCAGCGGCAATAGCGTAGGTAGAAAAGCGCTGGCCGTTAGTGACGTTATAGATATCAATGGCTTCATATTGCAGGATGCCGGAGGCGTCGAGAAAATCCTGATCGATGGCGCAGGAACCTTCATAGTGCAAATCCGCCTGAGTCACCTTCACGCGGTGCAGCTTGCCTTGTAAAACGGTACGTATCATAACCAGAAGACCTTGTTGTTCTGCCTGAAAACGACCCCGCCTACTGCGTGAGGTCGACCTGTTGATTATCAATAAGACGCGCTTTGCCCAGCCAGGCCGCCATCAGGATCACCGCGCGACGGCTCTCGACCGTCAGCGGCTCCAGCGTATCGGCGTCGCAAATCGCCAGTCCGTCCGGGCGCAATCCTTTCTCGCTAAGCTCCGCCTCGGCGGCTTCGATAATCTCCTCGATATGGCGTTCGCCGTTAGCGAGGCGCGCCGCCATGCCGTTCATCACCTGCGCCAGCGCGGGCGCGAGCTGACGCTCGTCGTCGGTGAGATAGCCGTTGCGCGAACTGAGCGCCAGGCCGTCTTTGGCGCGCACCGTCGGCACGCCGACAATCTCGATATCGAAGCCCATATCGGCCACCATCTTGCGAATAATCGCCAGCTGCTGAAAATCCTTTTCGCCGAAACAGGCGATATCGGGCTGCACCAGATTAAACAGCTTGCTGACGATAGTGGCGACGCCGCGAAAATGGCCGGGACGGCTTGCGCCTTCCAGCAGCGACGACAGCACCGGCACCTCGACAAAGGTCTGGTTCGCCAGTCCATGCGGATAAACCTCCGCAGGCGCGGGCGCGAATACCACATCGACGCTGCGGCGATTCAGCTTCTCGCAGTCCTCCTGCAGGGTGCGCGGGTAGCGCGCCAGATCGTCGGCGCGATCGAACTGCATCGGGTTAACGAAAATCGACACCACGACAATATCGCCGCGCTCGCGCGCCTCGTCTACCAGCGTTAAATGACCGTCATGCAGATTGCCCATGGTCGGCACCAGCGCGATGCGTTTTCCTGCCTGCCGCCAGCGACGAATTTCATGGCGCAGCATCGGCAGCGTTTCAATGATCAGCACGGTAAGGCTCCCTAATTACTGGAAACTGTGTTCAGCCGCAGGATAGGTTCCCGCTTCGACTTCGGCGATATAGTGACGGATAGCGGCGCGTATGTCGCCCGCCTCGGCGAGAAAGTTCTTCGCGAATTTCGGGATATGGCCGCCGGTAATGCCGAAGGCGTCATGCATCACCAGAATCTGGCCGTCGGTGACGTTGCCCGCGCCGATGCCGATAACCGGGATCGTCAGCGCCTGGGTGATGCGCTGCGCCAGCGAAACCGGCACGCACTCCAGCACCATCAGCTGCGCGCCCACCGCTTCCAGCGCCAGCGCGTCGGCCAGCAGCCGCTCGGCGGCCGCCTCGTCGCGGCCCTGCACCTTATAGCCGCCGAAGATATTTACCGACTGCGGCGTCAGGCCGAGATGGCCGCACACCGGCACTGCGCGCTCGGTCAGCATGCGCACCGTCTCCGCCAGCCATGCGCCGCCCTCCAGCTTCACCATATTAGCGCCGGCGCGCATCAGCTGCGCGGCGCTGTCGAAGGTTTGCTGCGGCGTGGCGTAGCTCATAAAGGGCAGGTCGGCCATGACCAGCGCCTGCGGCGCGCCGCGGCGGACGGCGGCGGTGTGATAGGCGATATCGGCGACGGTGACCGGCAGCGTCGACTCATGGCCCTGAACGGTCATGCCGAGCGAATCGCCGATCAGCATCACCTGGATGCCTTCGTCGGCGAACAGGCGGGCAAAGCTGAAATCGTAGGCGGTCAGGGTGGCAAACTTACGTCCGCTCGCTTTCCACTGACGCAGATGAGAAATAGTGGTGGGTTTCATTGCGCTCTCAACTCAGGTATTTCAGATGGGCGCAGTGTACTGGATAGCGCGAGAGAGCGGAATCTCCCGCGTATCAATCTGTGCGGCGTCAGCCGTGCCAGGAGCGAATGGCGCTGGCGTCGATGCGCGCCAGCAGGTCGCGCAGCGGCCGGCCGTCCGGCAGCGTCGCGTCGGGCGCGATCTCCAGCAGCGGCACCAGCATAAAGGCGCGGTTGTGCATATCGTAGTGCGGCACGATCAGACGCGGCGTGTTGAGGCGCTGCTGGCCGAAGAGCAGGATATCGATATCGAGGGTGCGCGGCCCCCAGCGTTCCGCTTTGCGCACGCGGCCGTGCTCAAGCTCGATACGCTGGGTATGATCCAGCAGCGCTTCCGGCACGAGATCGGTCTCCAGCGCCACCGCCGCGTTCAGGTAATCGGGCTGATCCGGCGGACCGTAAGGCGGCGTGCGGTAGAAAGAGGAGGTGGCGACGCGCGCCGTCTCCGGCAGCGCGTCGAGCGCCCGCAGCGCTGCGTCAACCTGTTGCAGCGGATCGGCAAGGTTGCTGCCGAGCGCCAGGTAGACGCGTGTCACGACGCGTTCTGGCTGTCGCGGCGCGGCGCGGCAGGGCGGCGGCGCGGACGACGCGTTTTGCGGCGCGGCGCCGGGTCGTCGCCCAGCGTATTGAGCATGGTTTTCTGCTGCGTCGGCGCGGCGGCCTGGAATTCGCCCCACCAGTGGCTGAGGCGGATCAATTCCGGGTTGTTCTCGACCTCGGCGCGCAGCGCCAGCAGATCGTAGGCGGCGCGGAATTTCGGATGCTCCATCAGCTTCCAGGCGCGTTTGCCGTGGCGGCGCGACATGCGCAGCTGCAGCTGCCAGATATCGCGGATCAGCGTGGTGATGCGTTTCGGGATCGCCAGCGCGCGGCAGGCTTCATCCAGCGTATCGTTCATCGCCATCGCGAAGGCGTCGAAATAGGTCAGACCGCTCTCCTGCGCGATGCGCTGCGCCGCTTCGAGCTGCGGATACCAGAACATCGCCGCAAACAGGAAGGCTGGATTGACGCGCATATCGTTGTGGATGCGGCTGTCGGTGTTTTTCAGCACCTGCGCCACCATCCGCTCCATATAGCTGTCGCCATCTTCGGTAAAGTTGCGCGTAATGGTAGGGAACAGCGGCTGGAACAGCTGGAACTCGCGCAGCTTGATATAGGTGCTGTAGCCGTAGCCCGCCTGCAGCAGCTTCAGCGCCTCTTCAAACAGGCGCGCCGGCGGGATATCGCGCAGCAGCGTGGCGAGACGCGGGATCGGTTCGGCGGTTTCCGCCGCGATGGTCATATCGAGCTTGGCGGCGAAGCGCACCACGCGCAGCATACGCACCGGATCTTCGCGGTAGCGCGTCTCGGGATCGCCAATCAGGCGAATGATGCCCTGCTGCAGATCCTGCAGGCCGCCGACATAGTCGCGTACGGTAAAGTCGGCGACGTTGTAGTAGAGACTGTTGATCGTCAGATCGCGGCGCTGCGCATCGTCTTCGATGCTGCCGAAGATATTGTCGCGCAGCAGCATGCCGCTCTGGGCGCGCTGCGACTGATTGCGATCCTCTTCGACATCTTCTTCAGCCTGATGATGGCCGCGGAAGGTGGCGACTTCGATCACTTCAGGACCAAACATGACGTGCGCCAGACGGAAGCGACGCCCGACCAGACGGCAGTTGCGGAACAGCTTGCGCATCTGCTCTGGCGTGGCGTTGGTGGTGATATCGAAGTCCTTGGGCTTTTTACCCAGCAGCAGGTCGCGAACGCCACCGCCCACCAGATAGGATTCATAGCCTGCTTTGTTCAGGCGATAGAGTACCTTGAGGGCATTTTCGCTAATGTCTTTGCGCGAGATGTTATGGCTCTCACGAGGGATAATGGTCATCTGATGACGCTCAGTTTCAACCTCGACAGGCGCCTCCTCATCACGCATGAGGACTTTCCGGCAAAAATTAGCAACTCGGGTAAAAATGGGACACCTCGACAGCGACGTAAAGTGGTGTAAATAAAATCAGCGGCTAATCATAGCCTGTTGCGAATCATTTAGGAATGGTGTTGTCGGCTCTGCCGGTTTCAGGGCGTTCTCCCGGGGTATCAAAGCGATATTCCACTGCGAGACCGCGCTTTCCAGCAGTTTCTCCTGCGTTTCGTCTTCCCATCCCATCGCGACAGGCTGCCCCAGAAAGCGCAGCGCCTGTACCAGCAGCGGTCGCGGGTCGCCGGCGGGCAGCGAGGGGGCATGATTCTGCTTCGACAGTTTATTGCCGCCGGGATTGATCGCCAGCGGCAAATGCAAATATGCAGGCTGCGGCCAGCCGAACTGCTGATAAAGGGCGATCTGCCGCACCGTAGGCTCAATCAAATCCGCGCCGCGCACGATCTCTGTTACGCCCTGAAAATGGTCGTCGACCACCACCGCAAGGTTGTAGGCGAACAGGCCGTCGCGGCGATGGATAATAAAATCCTCCTGCGCCAGGCGCGCATCCACCGCTAAATGGCCGCGCAACCGATCGTCGAAGCTAAAAACCGGCGCGTGCTGGCGTAACCGCAGCGCAGCGTTTTCCGGTCCCAGATGGCGATCGCGGCAGTGGCCGTCGTAAAACCCGCCGATCTGCTGGATGCGGCGACGGGTGCAGGTGCAGTAATAGCTCTGGCGATGCGCCTGCAGCCAGGCCAGCGCCTCGCGATAGGCGTCATGACGCTGCGACTGCCACAAGACGTCGCCGTCCCAGTGCAGGCCGTAGTGCTCCAGCTGATGCAGAATGCGCGTGGCGGCGCCGGGAACTTCGCGCGGCGGATCGATATCTTCAATGCGCACCAGCCAGCGGCCGTTTTGCGCGCGCGCGCTCAGATAGCTGCCAAGGGCGGCAATCAGCGAGCCGAAATGGAGGTCGCCGGAAGGCGAAGGGGCGAAACGCCCGATGCAGGGATGCGTAGACACTGGCTTTAAAAGTCACCGCACAGCGGCACAACAACGTGCTTTTCCGCAGTGCGGTGAGTCAGGCGTGGCGTTAGCCAGCCATCTGTTTTTCGCGGATTTCTGCCAGCGTCTTGCAGTCGATGCAAAGATCGGCGGTCGGACGCGCTTCCAGACGGCGGATGCCGATTTCCACGCCGCAGGACTCGCAGTAGCCGAAGTCGTCGTCTTCGACTTTCTTCAGCGTCTTCTCGATCTTCTTGATCAGCTTACGCTCGCGGTCGCGGTTACGCAGTTCAAGGCTGAATTCCTCTTCCTGCGCGGCACGGTCAACCGGATCCGGGAAGTTCGCCGCTTCGTCCTGCATATGCGAGACGGTACGGTCAACTTCATCACGCAGCTGATTGCGCCAGGCTTCCAGAATCTTGCGAAAATGTTGCAGCTGGGCTTCGTTCATATACTCTTCGCCCGGCTTCTCCTGGTATGGCTCCACCCCAGCGATGGCGAGAATACTCAGGGACGATGTTTTACGGTTTTGCCCTTCTTGCATGTTGTTTCTCCTGGATAACACGCACTATACCTTTTGTGGTTCAGCGCCAGCGATTAGGCGTCAGGCGGATGAGTGTAGTCAGTGGGCTACATTTTGCCTGGCGGGTTTCGCCGCGTTGCCGCAAATGGGTACATCGATCCCCCTACGGGGAAAAACAGGCCGCTATAAATAACAGAAGCAGTCAAGGTTGGCAATTATTGATGATCGCACCTTGACAAGCCTGTGAGGAACAGCGTATTTGGCGCCTCGCGTTAACCATTCATACCACAACAATTTGCAAAAGATATTACAAGGTTACGGCAACCGGTTTTTTCAGAAACAGGCCTGCCGGTGATAAATCCGCGCGATACGCCAAAATCTCTACGCCGTCCTGCTGCGCCTGGACCAGTTGGTCTGCGTAACGTGCATCGATGTGACGCGCGGGGGAGACGTCCTCAATCCCCGAGTGCAGAACCGCAAACAACAAAACAGCCCGATGGCCGGCAGCCGCGACGGCGCTTAGCTCGCGCAGGTGCTTCTGGCCTCGGACCGTCACCGCATCCGGAAAATAGCCTTTTCCATGATGTAAAAGGGTCACGGACTTGACTTCAATATAGCAGTTGCGTCTGCCGCCTGCCTGAAGCAGGAAGTCGATTCGGCTCTTTTCCTCGCCATACCTGACTTCAGCCTGGCAGCGCTCATAGCCCGCTAATTCCGGAATCGCAGCGGCGAGCAGCGCCTCTTTAACCAGCTGATTCGCGCGCAGCGTATTGACGCAGATCCAGTAGCCCTGCTGCGTTTCGGTCAGCTCCCAGCTGTGCGGATATTTGCGCGTCAGGCTGTCGGACGTGGAGTACCACACCGTATCGCCCGGCGTGGCGCAGCCGGTCATCGCGCCGGTGTTGGCGCAGTGGATCGTCAGGGTTTCTCCTTCCGGCGTCACCACGTCGGCGAGAAAACGCTTATAGCGGGTAATCAGTCGGGCGGACTTTAACGGCGGTGAAAACAGCATAGCGCTCCAGAGTCAGGTCAGCGGCCAGCTCGCCAGCGCCTGATAGCGCGTGCGGCCCCGCGCGTAGTGCGAGGAAAACAACGAGAAATGGTCGACGCGAAAGCGCCAGTGAAAGTCGCGCGGCGGCAGCGCGACGCGCGACGCGGCGTCGCGCAGCAGCGTGACGTGGGGATGAAACGGCTGTGCGGACTGGGCGAAGCCGAGGCGCGCCGACTGGGCGCGCAGCAGATCGGCGAGCTGCAGCAGGCCGCGCGGCGGCAGCCAGCAGCCGATCCACACCACGCCTGGACGCGGCCAGTGGCCGGCGTCGTCGAGATCGATATCGAATGCGGGCTGCTGAA
>NZ_DICD01000009.1:0-50709 GCF_002415245.1 Pantoea sp. UBA5035
CGCGTCCGCGCGGCGCAGTAAGCACCGCGACGCCTGACGCCATCGTCAGCAGCTGATGAACAATCGCCTGCTGCTGCTCCGGCGCGCGACACTGCCAGCGCGGCAGCGGCGCCAGCGGCGAGATACGCGGCGGCGCGTCCTGACGCAGCAGCGCCACGGCGGGATCGGCAAGCAAACTCGCCTGTAGATGCCGCACAAAGTGCGGCGTCGGGAGCGGTTCGGCGACGTTGGCCCAGCGCAGGCTGTCCTCGTCAGGCTGTTGCGCCCAGCGCGGCCACGGCGGCGTCAGCAGCAGCAGCCAGCTTCCGGCGCGCAGCGTGCCAGCCAGCGCGGCGAACGCCTCGGCGTGGAAACCGCGGCGCGCGTCGAAAATAGCGTGGGTGAATTCGCGGCCCAGCAGCGTGCGCAGCGCCGATGGCGCGCAGTGCGGCAACCCCGCGATCGGCGCGTCGCCCACAACCAGCCAGTCGCCCGGCAAGCCAGCGCGCCACTCGTCGGCGCGCGCCAGAGACCACTCTGCGTCGCCGCTAATGGCGCAAAGCCGCCTGACGCCTGCCTGCTGCATCTGGCGGCTGAGCTGCTCAGGCGACATCAGTTAGCAGCGAAAGTGTTGCACTGTCCCGGATCGCCGCTGTCGAATCCGCGTTTAAACCAGGTGTAGCGCTGCTCCGAGGTGCCGTGGGTAAAGCTGTCGGGCACCACGCGTCCCTGACTGCGCTGCTGCAGACGGTCATCGCCGATCGCCTGCGCTGCATCCAGCGCCTGCTGCAGGTCGCCGGTTTCCAGCCAGTTATCTTTGCTAACGTAGTGGCCCCAGACGCCAGCGAAGCAGTCCGCCTGCAGCTCCATTTTCACCGACAGATGGTTGATTTGCGTCTGGCTCGCGCCCTGCTGCATTTCGCGCACTTTCGGTTCGATGCCGAGCAGATTCTGCACGTGGTGTCCCACCTCATGCGCGACTACGTAGCCCTGCGCGAACTCGCCGCCCGCGCCGAGCTTGTTTTTCATCTCGTCGTAGAATGAAAGATCGATATAGACGCGTCGATCCGCCGGGCAGTAGAAGGGGCCCATCGCCGTCTGGCCGGTGCCGCAACGGGTCTGGGTCGCGCCGCGGTACATCACCAGCGTCGGCGCGGTGTACTCTTTGCCCATCTGCTGGAACAGTTTGCTCCAGGTATCTTCCGTGGAGGCCAGGATCACGCGGGTGAATTTCGCCGCTTCGTCGTCATTGGTGCTGACGCGCTGCTGCTGGCTGGTGGGGGCGACATCGCCGCCGGTCAGCAGCCCCGTCAGGTCGTAACCGTAATAGCCGGCAACCGCGACCACGACTAACAGAATAATGCCGCCCTTTCCGCGTGGAATACGAATCTGACGTCCGCCGCCACCGTAAGCTGGGCTTTGATCTCGACGGTCTTCTACATTGTCGCTCTCGCGACGTCCTTGCCAGCGCATAATCTGCTCCTGATTGAGATAGTTTCCCGTGATTTTAGTTGCGCGAGGAGACAACTACCAGCCTTGCGGCCAAATGAAAAAGGAGAGCCGCGGCTCTCCTTTCTCTGTCTGGCAAGCGATTAGCTTAGTCGAGCTTAACGCCCAGACGCTGCGCCACCTCTTCATAGGCTTCGATCAGGCCGCCCAGGCTCTGGCGAAAACGATCTTTGTCCATTTTATCCATCGTCTGCTTGTCCCACAGGCGCGCGCCGTCCGGCGAAAATTCGTCGCCCAGCACCACTTCGCCTTTAAACAGGCCGAACTCCAGTTTGAAATCGACCAGGATCAGGCCCGCGTCGTCAAACAGTTTGCTCAGCACTTCGTTGGCTTTAAAGGTCAGCTCCTGCATACGTGCCAGGTTCGCTTTACTTACCCAGCCGAAGGTTTCGCAGTAGGATTCATTAACCATCGGGTCGTGCTTAGCGTCGTCTTTGAGAAACAGATCGAACAGCGGCGGATTGAGGATCATGCCCTCTTCCACGCCGAGACGTTTTACCAGCGAGCCAGCCGCGCGGTTGCGCACCACGCACTCGACCGGCACCATCTCCAGCTTTTTCACCAGCGCTTCGTTATCGGAGAGCAGCGCTTCCATCTGGGTCGGAATGCCCGCTTCCTGCAGTTTGGTCATGATGAAATGGTTGAACTTGTTGTTTACCATTCCTTTGCGATCGAACTGCTCGATTCGGGCTCCGTCGCCTGCTGACGTATCGTTGCGGAACTCGAGTACCAGCAGATCCGGATTGTCGGTGCTGTATACGGTTTTCGCTTTACCGCGATACAACTCAGCTCGCTTTTGCATCTTGTTAACTCCAGACTTGAAAATTTCGGGTGTTCTGCGACGGCGGGCCGCTGGGGGATTGCCGCGACGCAATCGTTTACTTCGCCGCGCGCTATTATGCCAGAGACGAAAAAAAAAGGCCGGAGAATCTCCGGCCCTGAGGCGATTTATTTGTTGAGGGCCGCCTGGAACACGGCCACCAGCGCATCGTTTTGCGACTGGGTGAGCACATGCCCTTTCGGATCGATAAACTGCAGGCTGCTGCGGTTATCGAGATCGCCGACCTGCACTTTATAGTCGCCGTTCGGCAGTTCCGGATCTTTCGCGCCGACCTCATCCCACGCGCCGCTGCCCGGCGACTTGTAGGTCACGTTCATGCTGCCCTGCGAGCGATTGCTGTCGGTCACTTCCATGCCGACGCGCTGCATCGCCTGCGGCAGACGCTGCCAGGCGACGCTGAACGGCGTGCGCAGCACCAGCAACGGCAGGCCGGTATCGTCCGCGCCGCTCTGAACGTCAATGCTGCCGCTGACGCGGCCCGCCGCCGCGTTTTCGCTGGCGACGTCGATTTTATCCAGGCCGGCGCTGATGGCGTTGAGCATCTGCGCGGTGTAGCGCTGGATCTGCACCGGCGCGGTGACCGCTTTGCCTTCCTGCTGCAGCTCCAGCAGGCGCACCGTCAGCACCTGCTGATAGCTCTGCGACTGCACGCTGATCTCGTAGCGGCCGCGATACTGATTATCTTCGTCGGCGCGGTTCCACTGCACCCAGTCGGTGGTGAGCTGCTGACGCGCATCGTTGCGCTGCGCAATGGGGAAGTTGCTCGATTCAACGACTTTGGTTACCTGCGACCACACCGCACCGCGGCTGTTTTCCAGCATCAGCACGCCAGTGTTGCCGGTGAACTGCGCGCGCGCGCCGTTGACCAGCGCCAGCGGCTGAGCCGGCGGACGAATGTCGAGCTGCTTGCCGACGTTGCCGCTGGCGGCGGTATGCGGTACGTCGTAATCGCCGTGCGCTACCGGCAGGATCATGCCGGCGGGCGCCTGCAGATCGTGCAGCTCGCTGGCCTGTAAATAGGACTCGTCACCGCTTACCTGACGTTTATAACGCTGATCGCTAGAGCACGCCGTTAACAGCATCGCAGTAGACAGCGCCACGACGGTCGCAACCGTTGAGCGCTTTACAGAATGATTCATTGAAACTCCCTAACTTATCGCAAACCCGCTTTAATCAGCGCCTGCTCAACTTTTGGTATGGCCGCTGAACTCAGCGGCGTCATCGGCAGACGCAGCGTGTCACTGGCGATTAATCCTAACTGTTTCGCCGCCCATTTCACTGGGATCGGATTGGGTTCGCAGAAAAGCGTCTGGTGCAGATGCATCAGACGCTGATTCAGACGACGCGCCTCGACGAAGTTGCCCTGTTGCGCCAGCGCGCACAGCTCAGCCATTTCACGCGCCGCGATGTTGGCCGTGACCGAGATAACGCCCTTGCCGCCCAGCTGCATCAGGTCCAGCGCGCTGGCGTCGTCGCCACTGACGATTATAAAGGCCTCATCGACCAGTGCTTGGATCTGGCTAACGCGCGATAAGTTCCCGGTCGCCTCTTTGATTCCGATAATATTTTTGATTTCAGCCAGGCGCGCGACGGTTTCCGGCAGCATGTCGCAGCCGGTGCGTGAGGGGACGTTGTATAACATTTGCGGCAGCGCCGTGCTTTCCGCGATCGCTTTAAAGTGCTGGAACAGCCCTTCCTGCGTCGGACGGTTATAATAGGGCGTCACGGTCAGGCAGCCGACTACGCCGCTGTTTTCGAAGCGTTTGGTGAGAGAGATGCCTTCTGCGGTGGCGTTGGCGCCGGTGCCGGCGATCACCGGAATACGGCCATCCGCCAGATCGAGCGTCAGCATCACTACGTCGCCATGCTCTTCATGGCTCAGGGTCGCGGATTCGCCGGTGGTGCCGACGGAGACGATCGCCGCGGTGCCGCTGGCGACGTGATAATCAATTAGTTTTTTCAGACTCGCACGGCAGACATTACCTTTGTCATCCATTGGCGTAACGAGTGCAACAATACTTCCCGTGAACATTGGCGATCCCCTCGACAAACAAGTGCTTCATGGTACGTTTTACTTCTGTTGAAAAGCAAGCAGGCCACGTCCCTCCTGCGCTTGTCAGCAGTTTTTTTTATGTTTACCTTATAGTTATTAGCGAATGAACAGGAAATCCCACTTTGCCGCAGTCTCAGCCCCACCATTTGGTGATCACCGCACTGGGTGTTGACCGTCCGGGTATCGTCAATACCATTACCCGTCACGTCAGCAGCTGCGGATGCAATATCGAAGACAGCCGTCTCGCCATGCTCGGGGATGAGTTCACCTTTATTATGCTGCTCTCCGGCAGCTGGAACGCCATCGCGCTGATTGAATCGACGCTGCCGCTGAAAGGCGCGGAGCTGGAGCTGCTGATCGTCATGAAGCGCACCAGCGCCAGAATGCGTCCGCCGATGCCGGCGACGGTGTGGGTGCAGGTCGAGGTGCCGGATTCGCCCCACCTGATTGAGCGCTTTACCGATCTGTTCGACAAACATGCGATGAACATCGCTGAACTGGGATCGCGCATCAAGCCGGGTCAGGCGGATCAGACGCCGACGCTCTATATTCAAATTACCGCGCACAGTCCGGCGGGCGTCGGCGACTCTCAGTTTGAGCAGGCGTTTTACGCCCTGTGCCGCGAACTCAACGCCGACGGTACGCTGCGTTTCTACAGCCTGGCCGACGACGATGCGGCGACGCTGCAGGGTTCACGCTAAGCTGTAAACAAACCGGGGCTATTCCTCCACATCACTGTTGTCTGGCTATGTGGCGCAATATCCCCTGATGGCGGCTTTTCGCCTGACGCGGTTCGTCAGACGTCAGGTCGCCCACAGCATAAAGAAAAAATGGAGAGTAGTGATGAATCCACTGAAAGCCGGTGATACCGCACCGAAATTTAGCTTGCCCGACCAGGATGGCGAACAGGTAAATTTAACCGACTTCCAGGGACAGCGCGTTCTGGTCTATTTCTACCCGAAAGCGATGACGCCGGGATGCACCGTGCAGGCCTGCGGCCTGCGCGACAATATGGATGAGCTGAAGAAAGCGGGCGTGGAAGTGCTCGGCATCAGCACCGACAAGCCTGAAAAGCTGTCGCGCTTCGCCGAAAAAGAGCTGCTGAACTTTACGCTGCTCTCTGACGAAGATCATCAGGTCTGCTCCGCCTTCGGCGTCTGGGGCGAAAAGACCTTTATGGGCAAAACCTATGACGGCATCCACCGTATCAGCTTCCTGGTGGGCGTCGACGGCACTATCGAAAAAGTGTTCGACGACTTCAAAACCTCTAACCATCACGACATCGTGATGGATTATCTGAAGTCGGCGTAACGCGGCGCGGATGCGGCCCTGCGCCGCATCCCGTCTCTTCTCTACGGCGCCAGGCTCTTCGACGCCTCCGCCACCCGCACGCAGTTGCGTCCGTCATGCTTGGCCTGATAGAGCGCGGCATCAGCCTGTTTCAAACTCTGCTCCAGCGGTATCGCCTCATCCTGCCAGGCCGCGACGCCGACGGAAAGGGTAATGGCGCCGACGTCGGCTATCGACGCGGCGGCGATGCTGGCGCGTATGCGCTCGGCGAGGCGGCTCGCCTCATCAATATCGGTCACTGGCAGCAGCATCAGAAACTCCTCTCCGCCGCTGCGGCACACCACGTCGCTCTGACGCGCGCTGGCGCTTAACGTCTCCGCTACCTGCTTGATCACGCGATCGCCGACATCGTGTCCCCAGCTATCGTTGACCCGCTTAAAGTGATCGATATCCAGCGCCAGCACGGCGAACGGCTGACGCATCGTCTGATAGAAGTCGAGCACCGCGCTGAGCCCGCGCCGGTTGAGGAGCTGCGTCAGCGGATCGGTCTGCACCTCTGACTTCAGGCGGCCGATCTTGTCCTGCACCAGCCCGATGCCGGTCAGCAGCGCGCGCTTCACCTGCGCCGCCTCAAAGTACCAGGCATGAATCATGCCGAGCTCCAGCGAGACGCCGGGCGCATCCATCTGGCGCGCCTTACGCGCCAGCTGCCAGAGCGGCAGCGCGATCAGCCGCGCCAGCACCACCGCCACCAGCAGCGTCAGCAGCGCAAAAGGCACCGAGTGCTTCAGCACCTGCATCAGCAGACCGGTGAGCGGCTCCAGCGTTACCGCGGTCGGCTTCAGCGCCACCACCGTCCAGCCGGTGGTCGGCACCATGGCGTATCCGGCAAGGCGCGGCGGTTCGCCCGCCGTCTGCAGCTGCAGCGAGCCGTTGCTGTTTTCGTCGCGGCCGCTCAGCAGCGCAGGCAGAGTTTTGCCAATCAGCTGCCCGTTCTGGTGATAGAGCACCTGACTGGCGCTGTCGAGCACGTAGACGCTGGTGCCGTCGCGATAGTACTGCTCACCGAGCAGCGTATTTAAGATGCTTTTCTTTTTCAGGTAGATGGTGCCGCCTACGTAGCCGAGATAGTGCCCGTCGCGGCTCCAGATCGGCCAGGAGACGAAGATAATCAGATTGTTGGCCGCCGAAATGGTCGGCTTGCTGATGGCGGGCTGCCGCGCGCTGAGCGCTTCGCGCGACGCATCGCTGGTCAGGTGCATGCCCTGCAACATCAGAGACTCCGGCGAGATAGCCTTTACCACGCCGCTGGCGTCGACCACCGCCACCGAGTTAAAGCTGCTGGTCTGCTCGCGCAGGCGATCGACCTCCTGACGCAGCAGCGCGGGATCGTCAAAGTTTTCGCCGAGCAGCCTGGCGCTGTAGTGCAGCTGCGACTGCGCCAGCTGGAAAAAGATTTCGGTGGTGGAGGCGAGCTTGGTGGCGTAGGCGCGGTTCGCCTCCAGCGTGCTGTCGATCAACGCCATACGCTGCACGCGCCAGGTGGCATAGAGCGTGTTGGTCAGCGTAACCACAATGCTGACGATAGCGAGCAACGCGATAAGCGTACGCAGATCGGTTCGGGGACGCAGGCGCATTAACATAGCGCGCCCGCCGCAAAAGATAAGTACATGCTGAAAGGCCTGAGAATGTCGTTATTGTTGGAGGTTATCTGCCCTGGTGAGGCAATCGCCAAGTGTACACGCTGTCGCCCTCCTGAGCACCTTTCCCACCGCGACATTCTCAGAAACCGTTTATTTACGCCTGGCGCTAATCGATCAGTCCGTGCCGATCGTAGAAGGGCCAGGGGCCGGAGTAGTCGCCGATGGCGCACTGGTGCGTCACCATGCCCTGCCCCGGCTGCCAGCGGTGCAGCAAAAAGCCTGGCGGCTCCAGCACGAAATGGGCCGGGCCGTCGGGCTGCAGGTCAAAGGCCACCTGGTGAGAGAGGCCCGGCGCGCACACCGCCAGCGTGCCGGCGAAGCGCGTTTGCAGGCTGCGATGCAGATGGCCGCACAGCACGCGCTCAACCTGCGGATGCCGGGCGATCACCATCGCCAGCGCGTCGGGGTTGCGCAGCCGCTGGCGATCCATATGGTCGATGCCGCAGATAAAGGGCGGATGGTGCAGCATCACCAGCGTCGGCGCGGCGGGTTCACGCGCCAGGTTTTGCTCCAGCCACGTCAGCTGATGTTCATCGACATAGCCCCAGGGCTGCTGCGGCACGCTGGAGTCGAGCGCAAGCAGCTGCAGCGGCCCGACCTTTAGCTGCCAGTTCAGGGTGGCGCCGTGCTGAAGACAGGCGTGATCGGCAAACACCGCGCGCAGCGCCTGACGATCGTCATGGTTGCCCGGCATCAGGCGAAACGGCAGCTGCAGACGACGCAGCGCCAGCCGCAGCGTCTCATACTCCTCAACCGTGCCGAAATCGACCAGATCGCCGGTGATCACCACCATATCCGGCTGCGGCCGCAGCGCGTTAAGGGTGTCGATGGCGCGCAGCAGTGCGGCCTGGGTATCGACTTTTTTATAGGACAGGCGACCGTTCGCCTTGATATGCAGGTCGCTGATCTGCGCAATCAGCGTCGGATTGTCGGACACAGAGCTCTCCTTAATAACCGGTAAAATCGAGCGCGGCGCGCGGCGCCAGCGTCCAGGTGACGCGCTGCCCGGCGTGCCAGGCCTCCCGCGCATGGCGCTCGACCTGAATCGGCGCGGCGAGACCGATATCGATCTGCAAACGCTGCACGGCGCCTAAAAAGGTGTTGCCGACGATATAGCCGTGACGCGCATAGCGGCTGTCGTCCGCCAGCAGAATATCTTCTGGTCGGCAGAACTGACGCGGTTCGCCGCGGGCGTCGGTCTCGACGCAGTTGATGGCGCCGACGAAATCGGCGACGAAGCGCGTCGCCGGACGCTGATAAATCGCCTGCGGCGTGTCGATCTGGGCGATGCGCCCCTGCTCCATCACCGCGATACGATCGCCGAGCGCCATCGCCTCCTGCTGATCGTGCGTCACGTAGACGGCGGTAATGGCGAGCTTTTTCAGCAGCGCGCCGATCTCGATGCGCAAACGCTCACGCAGTTTGGCGTCGAGCGCCGCCAGCGGCTCGTCGAACAGCAGTACTTTCGGCCGTGCGGCCAGCGCGCGCGCCAGCGCCACGCGCTGCTTCTGTCCGCCGGAAAGCTTGTCGATGGCGCGGTTCGCCAGCGCGCTGAGATCCACCAGCGCCAGCATCTCTTTGACGCGCGCTTCACGTTCGCCGCGCCCCACGCCCTGCACCTTCAGGCCATACTCGACGTTCTGTGCCACGTTCATATTGGGAAACAGCGCGTAGTTCTGGAACACCATGCCGACGTTGCGCTTCTCGATCGGCAGCGCGGTGACGTCGCGATCGTCAAACCAGACCTCGCCGCCCTCGTCGCTGCTTTCCAGACCGCTGATAATGCGCAGCGTGGTGGTCTTGCCGCAGCCGGAGGGACCGAGCAGCACCAGAGTTTCGCCAGCGTGAACGGTGAGATCGAGCGGGTGCAGCGCGGTGTGTTGATGAAAGCGGCGCGCGCAGCGACGCAGCGTGACGGTAACGGCATCGTTATTCATGCCAGCTCCTTAAGGGCGTTGCGCGTCGCCTGACGCTCGAGCCAGTGATTGCAGGCGTTGAGCATCAGCAACAGCGGTAAAATCATGACGATAAAGATCAGCGTATAGGCCGATCCCACTTCCAGCCGCATTGAGGCGTAGCTGTCCGCCAGCCCGACCGGCAGGGTTTTGGTCAGCGGCGTATGCAGCATCCAGGTAATGTTGAACTCGCCTACCGACAGCGTAATCACCATAAACGCCCCCGCCAGGATGCCGTTGCGGCAGTTCGGCACCACCACGGTGAAAAAGCGGCGCCAGAAACCGGCCCCGAGGCTGGCGGCCGCCTCTTCGAGGCGCGGCAGCTGAATCGCCTGCATCACCGCCAGCACCGGACGGATCATAAAGGGCAGCGTAAAGAGCACATGGCCGATCAGGATAAACAGCCAGCTGTCGCGCAGGCCGCTAAACCGGCCGTAAAGCAGAATAATGCCGAGCGCGGTGGCGAGGCCCGGCAGCGCCACCGGCAGCATCAGGCACTCCTCGATGCGAGCGGCCCAGCGCGGCGGCGCCTTCAGCAGGCCCCAGGCGGCGGGCAGCCCGATCGCGACGGTGATCGCCAGGCAGCAGAGCGCAATCAGCAGCGACAGCCAGAAGGTGTCGGCGTAGAGCGCCCACACCTGATCGACCCACTTCAGCGTCAGGCCGCTGCGCAGACCGATAAAGTAATTCTCCGTGACGCCCGCCAGCATCGACAGCACCACCGGCACGATCATAAACAGCGCCGTCAGCGCGGTAACGCCGACCTGCAGACAGAACAGCGCGCGACGTTTCATGATGGTTGCTCTCCTCCAGCGTGCGTCAGCGCACGCGCCAGCATCAGCCCGAGCCAGGCGACCGCGCCCATCACCACCGACAGCGCCGCCGCGGTGGCGAAATTGGCATAGTTAGTGAACTCCCCGTAGATGGTCAGCGGCAGCACGCTAAGGCTGGTGCCGAGCGTAAAGGCGGTGCCGAATGCGCCCATGCTGGTAGCGAAGCAGAGCGCGCCGCTGGAGAGCAGCGCCGGCTTCAGCCCCGGCACGATAACGTCCCAGGTGATGCGCCACTGGCTGGCGCCCAGCGATCGCGCCGCCTCTTCCAGCGAACGATCCAGCTTTTCGCTGGCCGCCACCAGCGTGACGATAGCGCGCGGCAGCGAGAAGTAGAGATAGCCGATAAAGAGGCCGCTGAGCGAGTAGGCGAGCGTCCAGCGCTCGTGGAACAGGCTCATGCTCAGCTGCGCCAGCACCCCCTGCCGCCCCGCCAGCATCACCACCAGAAACCCCACCACCACGCCGGGAAAGGCGAGCGGAAAGGTCAGCAACGCCAGCAGCGTGCCGCGTCCGGCGAAGCGCTGACGCGCCAGAAAACAGCCGACCACGGCGGCGATCAGCAGCGTTATCAGCGTCACCGCCAGCGACAGCAACAGGGTGTTGAGCAGGCTTTGCAGATACTGCGGCTGGCTCACCACCGTCCAGTAGCCGCTCTGCTGCGTGGTGCGATCCGGCGAGAGGCCGATCTGCAGCAGACGCGCGAAAGGCAGCAGCCAGAAGGCCGCGAGAAACAGCAGCGCAGGCAGCAGCATCCAGGGCCAGCGCGCGCCATGATGCGCCCGACGGCGCAGGGCCGTCGGCGCGCGGCCGCGGGTTTCCAGCAGCGACATTAACGGATCTCGCTCAGGTAGCGGGCGGAGAAGGCTTTCTGCGCATCAGCCATCTGCTGGTAATCCACCGTCGTGGCGCGAGCATAGTCGCTGTCAGGCAGGAACTTCGCCTTCGCCTCGGCGGACATCGCCGACGGGCGCACCGGACGCAGATAAGCGTTAGCCCAGATAGCCTGACCTTTATCCGAGAGCACGTAGTCGATCACTTTTTTGCCGTTGGCGGCGTGCGGCGCGTTCTTCACCAGACTCATGACGTACGGCACCGTGACCGTGCCCTCTTGCGGGATCACGAAGGCGACGTTGGCGTGGTCTTTATATTTCGCGCGATAGGCGTTGAAGTCGTAGTCGAGCAGAATGGGGATCTCGCCGGAAATCAGGCGCGCGTAGGCGGTCTGCTTCGGCACGATCGGCTGGTTGGCCTGCAGCTTTTTGAACCAGCTCAACCCCGGCGCGAAATTCTGCAGGGTGCCGCCTTTTGCCTGGTTAACCGCCACGGCGGCGACGTAGCCGACGAAGGCGCTGGAGGGATCGAGATAGCCCACCATGCCTTTATATTCCGGCTTCAGCAGATCATCCCAGGATGTCGGCAGCGGCGCGCCGCCCAGCGCATCGACATTGACCATAAAGCCCATGGTGCCGGAGTGCAGCGCCACCCATTTGCCGTCAGGATCCTTCATGCCCGTTGGCACCTCATCCCAGTGCGCCGGTTTGTAGTCGGCGATAACGCCGGCGCCCGCCGCCTGGATGCCGAAGCTGACGCCGTAATAAACCACGTCGGCAACCGGATTGCCCTGCTCAGCGACCATCTGCGCCAGCGCCTGGCCGGAGTTTTTATTGTCCTGCGGCACCTGGATGCCGGTGTCGCGCGCGATGGCTTTCAGCTGCGTTCCCCAGTCCGCCCACTCCGGCGGGCAGTTGTAGCAGATGGCGCTGTCCGCCGCGTGGGCGGCCTGGCTCGCCATGCCGCATGCAGCCAGCAGCGCCGCAGCGGTTAAACTCTTTATTCTGTTGTGCGTTGACATGTGGATTCCCTGGTGTTGACAAAGGTAGAGCGCGGCGCGGGCGCGATGCTTTCGCCCAACCGCAGGTCGTGCGCCAGCATGCGGGATCCGCCGCGGGCGTGTTGTAAAAGCATATCGATGGCGCAGGCGCCGAGCAGATCGCTGGGCTGCACCACCGAGGCCAGCGACGGCGTCAGATGCTCGCCGGTCTCAATACCGTCGAAGCCCATAACGGAAAGCTGCGTCGGCACCTGAACGCCCGCGCGCGCGGCGGCACCCATCAGGCTGATGGCCAGCAGGTCGTTACTACAAATCACTGCGGTCAGCGGGTTCGCGCCCTGCAGGCGCGGCCGCAGCTGCTGAAAGTCGGAGCGCGTGTGGCTCGGCATCTCGATTAAAGGAAAGGGTTTCAGACCGGCCTGCTGCATGGCGTCGCAGTAGCCAAGGAAGCGCTGCTGGGCGCGATCGGACTGCCAGACAGGCCCGGTCACCATGCCGATATGGCAGTGGCCCAGCGCCAGCAGATGTTCGGCGGCTTCGGCCATCGCGCGCCGGTTATCGACGCATACGCTCGGCCAGCTGGCGCTCTGCGGCACGTTGTGCGCCAGCACGAAGGGCATCTGCGCGGCGGCCAGCGTCGGCAGCACGGCGCTGCGGTCCGCGTCGGCTACCGTCAGCACCAGCCCGGCGACGCGCTGACGCAGCATATGCTCGACAATCGCCGCCTCGCGTTCGGCCTGATAGTCGCTGGTGGCGACCAACAGCCCGAAGCCAGCCAGCCGCGCCTGACGCTCCATCGCCTGTAGCTGCTGGGCGAACACCGGATTAAGCAGCGAAGGCAGCAGCACGCCGAGGGTGGTGGAGTTCTGGGTGCGCAGCTGGCGCGCAATATGGTTAGGACGGAAGCCGAGCTGGTCTGACGCCGCCAGCACGCGCTGTAGCGTGCTCTCTTTCAGCAGATGGGGATCGGAGAAGGCGCGCGCCGCCGTGGCGCGCGAGACGCCCGCCAGTTTCGCTACGCTGACTAAATCCGTCATTTTTCTCCCCTTATGCGCTGATGAGAACGATCTCATTGGCGCTCAAAGTAAAGGGGTTGTATGACAGAACAATCGCAGCGGAATGACGAACAGATGACAGCGGCGCGCGGCCGCTGTCGGGAGAGGGTTTAAAGCATCAGGAAGGCGTAGCCTTCGTTTTGCAGCGTCGCCACCGTGGTGCCGCTGGAGATGGTGTGGGTCACGCGCTGATCGATCCAGTCGCGCTGCAGATTGTGGAAGGCCACCGACTGGTCGCAGATTGAGACTTGCACGCCCGCCTTCTTCAGCTCGTCGATCAGCTTCAGGTTGGGGTTATCCACGCCGTAGGCTTTATGGAACTGATCGTTATTCAGCGCCGCTGGCACCGCGTCGCTGTTGATCGACACTACGAATTTCAGCTGATCCAGCGGCACGCCTGCGGCGTAATAGAGGTTGGTCACGCGGGCGACGCGCTCCAGCCCGAGATTCGGCTGACGAATATCGCCTTCATTACGGTTAATCTGGAAAACGATTTTATTGCTCAGGCCAGGCACGGTGCCTGGTTTAAAAGCGGGCGTGTCGACATAGTGAATTTTGCCGAAGCCTTCAATTGCAGGCGTACTCCAGAAATCCGCTGGCTGTGTGGTGTTACCGGCAAATTTGCCGCTCACCTTGTCATATAATTCCGGCAGCTGTAACACATTGCCGCCAATAAAACCGGCTATCGCCGCCACCACAATATAGGCCGCTGGACGCATCGTTATTCTCCTGCTTGTTATTTTCGAAGTGTGATTACATCTGTAGCCATGCGTAACCCTGATTTTCCAGGGTTGAGACCGTGGTCGGGCTGGAGAGCGCATGGACGACCGATTTATCGATCCAGTCGTTGGGGTAATGGTGGAAAGCCACCGACTGATCGCAGACGGAGACCTTCACGCCCAGCTTATCGAGTTCGTTGATGAGCTTGAGGTTGGGATTGTCTACGCCGTAAAACTGTTTGAAGTGGGCGTTATCCAGCATCGCAGGCGTGGCGTCGCCCGTTACCGAGACCACGAATTTCAGCTCTTCCGCCGGCACGCCGGAGGCGACATAGAGATTGACCACGCGCGCCACGCGCTCCAGGCCAAGGTTGACGTCGGTCATCGCGCCGTCGCTGCGGGTAATCTGGAAAACGATCTTATTGCTCAGGCCCGCGACCGGTTTAAAGGCGGCGTCCGGTTCGTAATGGATCTTGCCGTAGCCGTCGACGGCGGGCGTGCTCCAGAAACCGTCGGGATCGCTGGGTTTAGCGGCAAAATGGTTAACGACTTTTTGATAGAGCGCGCCGCTCTGGGTAACGCCCGCGCCAACAGCACCGCCAATAATGGCGATGAGCGCGTAAGATACAGCTGAACGCATAAATTATCTCCGGACAACAGCGTAGCGCTGGTTCACATCCCGAATTGGGTGAGCTATCTATACCACAGCCCCGGCGCGGCAAAAGGGCGCGGCGCTGACCGCCTGCGGCGCGTTAATTTCAAAGGGAACTATTAATAAAGCTAATTGATGAACGCTTTCGATGGTGAAATGCGTATTGGTCTGCATTTGAGTGGATCGATATTAAAGAAGGGAATGGCGCTATATAAAATCCATCTCTCTGAATAACGTACCAGCTATTTATATTTCCCGGAGAAGCGTTACAGCTGTCACAATAAAAATTATTGATTTTCGCTTTCGCTCGCTAAGGCCTTTTAAGGCGTTTTTTTCAGAGTAAGCCTGGAAAAAAACATGCCACCTTCAATTTTTTTGAGTAAATTTACATATCTTTAATTAAAAAGCGTGTTGGCTATCTCCGCTTTAAATCACTATCAGCTATCTCGTCCGGTTCGCTTAAAAAAGCGACGCCTGTTGCAGCGCTGCTATAGCGCCGTTTCCTGTTAAGGAAATAAATGCGCGTTTTGTTTTTCAACGAAAGCGCGCCTGCGCTTAACGTTCAATTTTTTACTGCAAAAGCGTCGCTGTGGCGCGTGCTAATAGCAGAGCAGACCGTTTCTTTCTTTTAAGGCTCTGGTTAAGATAGGCGCGACGCGTCTTTTACCCTGAAAAAGCACAATGTACTTTCCAGGCCTCTGAGTTTCTCTACAGGATCCAGGCATGTTGAACCGGTTAAAGAAAACGCTACTCGCCGCGCTGATTCCCACGCTAGTGCTGATGCCGCATGCGTCCGCCTGGGCCGACGTCAGCGACTCGCTGCCCGATATGGGCACGACCGCAGGCTCGACGCTTTCTATCGGTCAGGAGATGCAGATGGGCGACTTTTACGTGCGCCAGCTGCGCGCCAGCGCGCCGCTGATCAACGATCCGCTGCTTAATGAGTACATCAACCAGCTCGGCCAGCGTCTGGTCGCCCATGCCGATTCGGTGAAGACGCCCTTCCACTTTTTCCTGATCCAGAACGACGAACTCAACGCCTTCGCTTTCTTCGGCGGCAATGTGGTGCTGCACGCCTCGCTGTTCCGCTTTACCGAAAATGAGAGCCAGCTGGCGTCGGTGATGGCGCATGAGATCTCGCACGTTACTCAGCGTCATCTGGCACGCGCGATGGAAGATCAGAAGCGTAACGCGCCGCTGACCTGGGTCGGGGCGCTGGGATCGATTCTGCTGGCGATGGCCAGTCCTCAGGCGGGCATGGCGGCGCTGACCGGCACGCTGGCAGGCACCCAGCAGGGCATTATCAGCTTCACCCAGGGCAACGAGCAGGAGGCGGATCGCATCGGCATTCAGGTGCTGCAGCGCGCCGGATTCGATCCCGAGGCGATGCCTAATTTTTTACAGAAGCTGGCCGATCAGAGCCGCTTCTCGTCGAAGCCGCCGGAGATCCTGCTGACGCACCCCCTGCCCGATAGCCGCCTGGCGGACGCGCGCAACCGCGCCAACCAGATGCGTCCGGTGGTGGTGCAGTCATCACAGGATTACTACATGGCGAAAGTGCGCGCGCTTGGCATGTACGCCACCGGCCGCAACCAGCTGACCGACGAGCTGCTGGACAGCTATAGCCACGGCAACAGCCGCGAGCAGCAGGCGGCGCAGTACGGCAAAGCGGTACAGTTTTTACAGGCGAAGAGTTTCGCTAACGCGAAAAAGATCATCGAGCCGCTGCTGGCGAAGCAGCCCGATAACGTCTGGTATCTCGACATCATGACCGATATCGATATCGGCCTGAACCAGCCGCAGCAGGCGATCGCCCGGCTGAATGCCGCGGGCGCGGCCAAAAACAGTCCGGTAGTGCAGCTAAACCTGGCGAACGCCTACGTCGAGGCGAAACAGCCTGCCAACGCCAGCCGCATCCTGAATCGCTATACCTGGTCGCATCCGGACGATGTCAACGGCTGGGAGCTGCTGGCGCAGGCGTCGGCGCAGCAGGGACTGAATGATGAAGAGATGTCGGCGCGTGCCGAAACGCTGGCGCTTAACGGCCAGCTTGATCAGGCGATCACCACGCTGAGCAGCGCCAGCGCGCAGGTGCCGGTCGGCAGCCTGAAGCAGGCGCGCTACGACGCGCGTATCGACCAGCTTCGTCAGCTGCAAACCCGCTTTAAGCAGTATCAAAAAGGATAACCCAGCATGGTCACCATTTATCACAATCCGCGCTGCAGCAAGAGCCGCGAAACCCTGGCGCTGCTGGAGGCGAATGGCATTGAGCCTGTGATCGTTCGCTATCTGGAGACCCCGCCGGATCGCGAAACGCTGCAAATTTTGCTGCAAAAACTCGGCATGAGCAGCGTCCGGCAGCTGATGCGCACCAAAGAGGAGCTTTATAAAACGCTGCGGCTGGAAGAGGCCGACGAAGCACAGCTGCTTGAGGCGTTGTCGGCGCATCCGGCGCTGCTGGAGCGGCCGGTGGTGATCAACGGCGATCGGGCGCGCATCGGGCGGCCGCCGGAAGCGGTGCTGGAGATCCTTTAAAGCCCGAGGGTCTCTTTTACGAAAGGAATCGTGAGCTTGCGCTGCGCGCTAATGGAAGCGTGATCGAGGCGATCCAGCGTATCGAACAGCGTACGCATTTCGCGATCGAGGCGTTTCAGCAGGAAACGGCCGACATCTTCCGGCAGCTCAAAGCCGCGCATACCGGCGCGCAGCTGCAGCGCCTGCAGCTTATCTTCGTCGCTCAACGGCTGCAGACGATAGATCTGCCCCCAGTCGAGACGCGACGCCAGATCGGGCAGGTTGAGGTTGAGCTGGCGCGGCGGCCGATCGCCGGTGATAAAGAGTCGGGTTTTGCCGGTTTCCAGGATACGGTTATAGAGGTCGAAGATCGCCATTTCCCACGCCTCTTCGCCGGCGATGCACTCGATATTATCGATGCAGACCAGCGCCAGATGCTCCATGCCGTCCAGCACGTCCGGCACAAACCAGGTGCGTTTATCCAGCGGCACATAGCCGACCGCTTCGCCGCGCGCCGACATCTCCGCGCACGCCGCGTGCAGCAAATGGCTGCGGCCGCCGCCTTCGCGCGACCAGAAATAGAGATAGCTGCCGTGTTGCTGACTGAGGGCGCCTTTCAGGGCGGCAATAAGCGACGGATTTTCCCCCGGCCAAAAGCTGGCGAAAGTCTCGTCGTCCGGTAAGTAGAGTGGCAGTGACAGTTGTGCCGGCGTGTTCAGAAGCACCTCAAAAGGAACAGGCAAAAAACGGGGCAAGTCTACCACAGTTTTCGCCGGGTGAGGATAACGGGCGTCCCTGCCCGTACGGGCTTAGTGACCGCCCTTCTCTTCGGCGTCCAGCACCACTTCTTCCGGGCGCAACAGCGAGATAACGCGGAAGATCAGCGCCAGCAGCACGCCGACCAGCGTCGCCAGCGCCATGCCTTTCAGCTCCGCGGCGCCGATGTGCACTTTCGCTCCGCTGACGCCGATGATGAGGATAACCGAGGTGAGGATCAGGTTTTGCGCTTTGCTGTAGTCCACTTTGGATTCGATCAGCACGCGGATGCCTGACGCGCCGATAACGCCATAGAGCAGCAGCGACACGCCGCCCATGACCGGCACCGGGATCGCCTGAATCGCCGCCGCCAGCTTGCCGACGCACGACAGCAGGATCGCGATGATCGCCGCGCCGCCGATTACCCAGGTGCTGTAGACGCGGGTAATCGCCATTACGCCGATGTTTTCGCCGTAGGTGGTGTTCGGCGTCGAGCCGAAAAAGCCGGAAATCACGGTGGAAAGGCCGTTAGCGAACATCGAGCGGTGCAGGCCGGGATCGCGGATCAGATCTTTTTTCACGATATTGGCGGTCACCACCAGATGACCGACATGCTCGGCAATCACCACCAGCGCGGCGGGCAGAATGGTCAGCATCGCCGCCCACTCAAAGCGCGGCGTATAGAAAGTCGGCAGCGCGAACCAGGGAGCATTGTAGACCGGCGTCCAGTCGACGATGCCCATAACGAACGAAAGCGCGTAGCCTGCCACCACGCCCACCAGAATAGGGATAATGGCGAGGAAGCCGCGGAACAGCACCGAGCCGAACACCGTCACGCCCAGCGTTACCAGCGAGATAGTAATGGTGGTGCTGTCGGGACTCGCGCCTTCTGCCGGCAGCAGTCCCGCCATATTGGCCGCCACGCCCGCCAGCTCCAGACCGATAACCGCCACGATCGCGCCCATCGCCGCTGGCGGAAACATTACGTCGATCCAGCCGGTGCCAGCCTTTTTCACAATCAGCGCCACGATGCAGAACAGCACGCCGCACAGGATAAAGCCGCCCAGCGCCAGCTCATAGCCGAGCGGCAAGAGCAGCAGCACCGGCGAGATAAAGGCGAAGCTGGAGCCGAGATAGGCGGGAATTTTGCCTTTGCAGATAAAAAGATAAAGCAGCGTGCCGACGCCGTTGAACAACAGCACCGTCGCCGGGTTGATATGAAACAGGATCGGCACCAGCACCGTTGCGCCGAACATGGCGAACAGATGTTGCAGGCTGAGCGGTATGGTTTGCAGTAGCGGCGGTCGTTCGCTGACGCCAATGGCGCGACGAGTCATCATTTATCCCCTTCAACGTTTATTTTTGCCAAAAAAAAGCCGACTCTCTGGTCGGCTGATTCAGTTACTTCGTTCCGAAAATCTTGTCGCCGGCATCGCCCAGCCCCGGAATGATATACCCCTTTTCATTCAGGCCGCGATCTACCGACGCGGTATAGAGCTCAACGTCCGGATGCGCCTTCTCCAGCGCGGCGATGCCCTCCGGCGCGGCCACCAGAACCAGCACCTTGATGCTGCTGCAGCCCGCTTTTTTCAGCAGATCGATGGTGGCGATCATCGAGCCGCCCGTGGCCAGCATCGGGTCGACCACCAGCGCCAGGCGCTCTTCGATGTTGGAGACCAGCTTCTGGAAATAGGGCACCGGCTCCAGCGTCTCTTCGTCGCGGTAGACCCCGACCACGCTGATGCGCGCGCTCGGCACATGCTCCAGCACCCCTTCCATCATCCCCAGACCGGCGCGCAGAATCGGCACGACGGTGATTTTTTTACCTTTGATTTGATCGATTTCCACCGGGCCGTTCCAGCCTTCGATGGTGACGCGCTCGGTTTCCAGGTCGGCGGTGGCTTCGTAGGTCAGCAGGCTGCCGACTTCCGACGCCAGCTCGCGGAAGCGCTTGGTACTGATATCGTGCTCACGCATCAAGCCCAGTTTATGTTTGACCAGCGGGTGTTTGACTTCCACGATCTTCATTGGTGTTCTCCCGGAATGAGTTGAGCTAAAAAAAAATCGCGGGATTATACCGCCTTTTCGCAAGTGCGCCATATGTCGTTGCGCAAAGAGGCTAAGTTTTGATCCGTCATTCAAGGATTGATGAAAATCGTCCGGCGCGCAATTTGACCAGGCAATGGGACTCGCAAACGTTTGCCTGCGCTGTTAGAATTGCCGCGCTTTTTGTTAACCACCAACCGCAATCGCGTGGGGATTCCGCAGTGACCGACAAGACCTCTCTCAGCTACAAAGACGCCGGCGTTGATATCGATGCTGGTAATGCTCTGGTTGATCGTATTAAAGGCGTAGTGAAAAAGACCCGTCGCCCGGAAGTGATGGGTGGGCTGGGCGGTTTCGGCGCCCTTTGCGCGCTGCCGCAGAAATATCGCGAGCCGGTGCTGGTCTCCGGAACCGACGGCGTCGGCACCAAGCTGCGTCTGGCGATGGATCTGAAGCGCCATGACGCTATCGGCATCGATCTGGTCGCCATGTGCGTGAACGATCTGGTGGTTCAGGGCGCGGAGCCGCTGTTTTTCCTCGACTATTACGCCACCGGCAAGCTGGACGTCGAGACCGCCTCTTCCGTTATCACCGGCATCGCCGAGGGCTGTCTGCAGTCCGGCTGCGCGCTGGTAGGCGGCGAAACCGCTGAAATGCCGGGCATGTACCACGGCGAAGATTACGACGTGGCGGGATTCTGCGTCGGCGTGGTTGAGAAATCTGAAATTATCGACGGCTCAAAAGTGCAGGACGGCGACGTGCTGATCGCGCTGGGCTCCAGCGGCCCGCACTCTAACGGCTATTCGCTGGTGCGCAAAATCCTGGAGGTAAGCCAGACCGATCCGCTGACGAAACAGCTGGACGGCCGCCCGCTGGCGGACCACCTGCTGGAACCGACCCGCATCTACGTGAAAAATATTCTCAGCCTGATCGAGCAGGTGGATGTGCATGCGATTGCGCATCTGACCGGCGGCGGCTTCTGGGAAAATATTCCGCGCGTGCTGCCGGATCATACCCAGGCGGTGATCGACGAGAAGAGCTGGGAATGGCCCGCGGTCTTTGACTGGCTGCAGCAGGCGGGCAACGTCAGTCGCCACGAGATGTACCGCACCTTTAACTGCGGCGTCGGCATGGTGATCGCCCTGAGCGCCGCCGAAGCCGACAAGGCGGTAGAGCTGATGCGCGCCGCGGGAGAAAAAGCCTGGAAGATCGGCGTGATCAAGGCGTCAGATGCGGAAGAGCGCGTGGTTATTAACGCATGAAAAAGCTGGTTGTACTGATCTCCGGCAACGGAAGCAATCTTCAGTCCATCCTCGACGCCTGCGCAAGCGGGCGGATTAACGGCAGCGTCGCTGCCGTTTTCAGTAATAAAGCGACCGCTTACGGGCTGACGCGCGCGCGCGACGCGGGCGTGCCTGCCCATGCGCTGGCGGCGGGCGATTTTCCCGATCGCGAAGCCTTCGATCATCAGCTGATGCGGGAGATCGACGCGTACGCGCCGGATCTGGTGGTGCTGGCGGGCTATATGCGCATCCTGAGCAGCGCCTTTGTCGCGCATTATCAGGATCGCCTGCTCAATATCCACCCTTCCCTGCTGCCGAAATACCCAGGCCTGCACACCCATCGTCAGGCGCTGGCGAACGGCGACGCCGAACACGGCACTTCGGTGCATTTCGTGACCGACGAGCTGGACGGCGGCCCGGTGATACTGCAGGCTCGCGTGCCGGTCTTCCCTGACGACAGTGAAGACGAGGTTACCGCGCGCGTGCAGCATCAGGAGCATGCGATCTATCCGCTGGTAATTAGCTGGTTTGTCGAGGGTCGGTTAGCGATGCGCGAAGGCAAGGCCTGGCTGGATAATCAGCCGCTGCCGCCGCAGGGCTACGCGTACGACTAAGGCATAAAGCTGTTTGATTCATCCGTGCTTACGTAGATGGCATGGACCGATCGCCAGGCCGCTCAAGGTATCCATACGCGCTCGGCCTGCGCGGACACGCACCTCCTCCCTGAGGTGCGCCCGTAAACGGGCCAGCGCTCTGCGCTGTTCAAAAACGCTCCCGGCGTTTTTGTCCCTGGCGCAGGCCGCTTTGCTCTTCTGCCCATGCCAGCTACGTTTTGACTTTGTTAGCTGCCTGTGAGAACACGTACCGCTACCTCAGCCGTAGCGCCCGGTAATGTAATCCTCGGTGCGCCGGTTGCGCGGCGAGGTAAAGATGCGATCCGTTTCATCAAACTCCACCACCGCGCCCTGATGCATAAAGGCGGTGTAGTCAGAGACGCGCGACGCCTGCTGCATATTGTGGGTGACCAGCACCAGCGTGAAGTGCTGCTTCAGCGTGGTCATCAGCTCTTCAATCACCAGCGTCGAGATAGGATCGAGCGCCGACGTCGGCTCGTCCAGCAGCAGGACTTCTGGTTCAATCGCGATGGCGCGCGCGATCACCAGTCGCTGCTGCTGGCCGCTGGAGAGCGTGAGCGCGTTCTGGCCCAGCTGATCTTTCACCTCGCTCCACAGCGCCGCGGCACGCAGCGCGCGTTCGCACGCCTCGTTCAGCACTCGCCTGTCGCGCACGCCCTGCAGCCGCAGGCCATACACCACATTTTCATAAATCGACTTAGGAAATGGATTGGGCCGCTGAAACACCATGCCAATGCGGCGGCGCAGCGCCGAGAGATCCTGCGCCGGCTGCATAATGTCGTGGCTGCCCAGCAGAATTTCGCCTTCGATCCGGCAGCTATCCACCACGTCGTTCATGCGATTAAAACAGCGCAGCAGCGTCGATTTGCCGCAGCCGGAAGGCCCAATCAGCGCGGTAATGCGCTTCTCGGGAATACGCAGCGAAATATCATGCAGCGCCTGTCGTTCGCCATACCATAACGAAAGGTGGTTTAGCGTCAGCGCCGTTTCGGTATCGGGCATCATAGTCATCATCTTTTATTGGGTCATCAGCCGGTAGCGTTCGCGCAGCCGATGACGCAGCGCCATCGCCAGCAGGTTGAGCGACAGAATAATCGTCACCAGCAGCAGCGCCGTGGCGTAGACCAGCGGGCGATCCGCCTCGACGTTGGGACTCTGAAAGGCGAGATCGTAAATCTGGAAGCCGAGGTGCATAAATTTTCGGTCAAGATGCAGCCAGGGAAAGACCGCGTCGACCGGCAGCTCCGGCACCATCTTCACTACGCCCACCAGCATTAGCGGCGCGGTCTCTCCCGCCGCGCGCGCCACCGCCAGAATCAGGCCGGTGAGCATCGCCGGCAGCGCCATCGGCAGCACCACGTGCCACAGCGTCTCCGCCTGGGTGGCGCCCAGCGCCAGCGAGCCCTGACGCAGCGAGTCAGGGATGCGCGACAGCCCCTCTTCGGTGGCGACGATCACTACCGGCAGCGTTAGCAGCGCCAGCGTCAGCGACGCCCACAGCAGCCCCGGCGTGCCGAAGGTGGGATTGGGCAACGAGCGGGAAAAGAAGAGCTGATCGAGCGTGCCGCCTGCCAGCCAGACGAAAAAGCCCAGCCCGAACACGCCATACACGATCGACGGCACGCCCGCCAGATTGACCACCGCAATGCGTACCAGCCGCGTCAGGGCGTTGCGCCCGGCATACTCATGCAGCCAGATAGCGGCGATAACGCCCAACGGCATCACCACCAGCGACATCAGCAGCACCATCAGTACGGTGCCGAAAATCGCCGGAAACGCGCCGCTGTCGCTCTCGCCGTCCGCGGGCGAGTCGCTGACGAAATGCCAGATCTGACGCAGCGTGTGGGCCAGTTTCTGCTGCGCGTTCATCGCGTTAGGACGCCAGGCTTCGACCACCTGCGCCAGCGGAATGGCGTGCTCGCGGTGCTGCGCGTCGCGCAGGATCAGCACGTCGCGCTGGCTCTCGCGCTGCAGATCGGCCAGCCGGCTGCTGAGCCGGGCGAAGCGGCGCTGTAGCGCCGCCTGGTTCGCCTCAAATTCCGACAGCGCACGCGTATCGAACTGCTGCTGCTGCCGCAGCCGATCGGCGCGCGCGTCCAGCGCCGCCAGCTGATCGTTGAGCCGCGTCAGATCGACATGACGAATGCGCTGAATTTTGTGCAGCAGTTCGCGCACCTGGCCCAGCCGCTGATGCAGCAGCGCATCGGGATCGCGCGCCGTCAGTGCCTCATTATCTTCGCGCAGGCCGGCGAACCAACCGTAAGCGTTGCCGCCGCTGCGCCGCTGCAGCACCATCACCTCTTTCGGCTGGCTGACCCTGAGCGCCTCGCGCGCATAGATCACGCGGAAATCGGGCGCGTCCCAGTCGCGATTGCCGGTTTTGATCAGGTAGCGGTGAACGTGGCTGACCGGCGGCAACGCCTCACCTTCCGCCGCGGGCGCGGGAAAGTTCGGCTGATGCTCCAGGGTTTCACCCAGCAGCGCCGTGTTCTGTTCTTCCGGCTGCGTCAGCTGATAGAGGTCGACGCGCTGCGGCCAGAAGGCGCGCATTCCCTGCCACGCCAGCAGCGCAATCAGCAGGGTAAAGGCCAGCAGGCAGACGGCGACCGCGCCTGCGGTCAGCCAGCGCCAGCGGTCGTTTTGTCGCATCGTCTTCATGCCTGGCCCTCATGCTGCCCGTATCGCTGGCGCAGGCGCTGGCGGATCAGCTCGGCCAGCGTGTTGATGATCAGGGTAAAGATCAGCAGCATCAGCGCGCTGAGAAAGAGTATCCGGTAGTGCGCGCTGCCTGCCGCAGCTTCCGGCATCTCGATGGCGATATTAGCGGAAAGCGCGCGTAGCCCGGAGAAGAGACCGCCCTGACTCTGCGGCGTGTTGCCGGTCGCCATCAGCACTATCATGGTTTCGCCGACCGCGCGGCCAAAGCCGATCATCAGCGCGGCGAAAATCCCCGCCGACGCCCCTGGCAGCACCACACGCGTCAGGGTCTGCCACGGCGTAGCGCCCAGCGCCAGCGACCCTTGCCCCAGCGCCGCGGGCACGCTGAACAGCGCATCCTCCGACAGGGTGAAAATCAGCGGCACCAGCGCAAAGCCCATCGCCAGCCCGGCCACCAGCAGGTTGCGCTGCTCGTAGTGCGGCAGCCACTCCGCGGCGTCGCGCATCAGAAAGGTCGGAACGATCAGGGTGCCCAGCGTCACGACCAGCAGCAGCGGCAGCAGCAGCATCACCTCGCGTCCCGGCTGACGCCAGCGCGGCGGCAGATGTCGGCTGAGCGCGCCGCAGATTAGCAGCGTGGCCGCCAGTGTCAGCGGCAGCAGCAAGACCCCGAGCAGCGCCTGGCTGATATGCGGCGCCAGCCAGAGTCCGGCAATAAGCCCGATCACCACGCTGGGCAGCGCGCCCATCATCTCAATCGCCGGCTTGACCCAGCGGCGCAGTCCTGGCGCCATAAACCAGGCGGTGTACATCGCGGCCGCCAGCGCCAGCGGCGTGGCGAACAGCAGCGACAGCGCCGCCGCTTTCAGCGTGCCGACGACCATCGGCATAAAGCTGAACTTGGCCTGATAGCTGTCTGCGGCGTTGGTGGACTGCCAGACCCAGTCCGGCGCGGGATAGTTTTCGTACCAGATTTTTTGCCAGAAGCTGCGCCAGCTGACGTCCGGCCAGGGATTATCGATACGCAATACCTGCCAGCTTCCGGCGCGCTCCAGCAGCAGCGCGTCGCCGCGCGGCGAGAAGGCAGCGCGCGTTACGCCGGGCGCCAGCTGACGCTGCAGGATCGGGCCGGGCTGCTTGCTGGCGAACAGCTTCAGCGCGCCGTCAGGCTCCAGGGTGGCGAAGACGCGACGCTGCGGTTCCGTGATCATCGCCGCGGTCGGGCTGCTGCCGACGAAGGTGCGGATTTCATGCAGTCGCGGCCCTTCCTCGCTGGCGATAGTGAACCACTGCGTCACGCCGCGTCCATCCTGAATTAATAAACTCCGCCCGCCCGCCAGCAGATGCAGGCTGCGCGGCGGCTGCGCCAGGGTTACGGTTTCGCGCAGGGTCGCGCGATCGTCGTCAAGCTGCCAGACGCGCAACACATTGCCTTCGCTGGCATAGAGCAGATCGCCCTGCGGCGACAGCAGCAGATGGTCGGCATGCCCCTGCGGCAGATCGACCGCGCGCGGCGCCTGCTGAGGCGCGAGCGTCAGGACGCTGAGCCCCTTCTCAGTCAGAAGGGCGATACGCCATTTATTTTCATTCAGCGTCGCCAGCGCCATCATTTTCACCGCGCCGCCAGGCAGGTTCAAAGGCGTATCGCCGAGCGGAAAGCGCCAGTCGCCCTCTGCGGGCTGCAGCAGCATCAGCCCGCTTTGCGCGCTCAGCAACAGCGTGCGGCCATCGGCGCTGCTCACCGCCTGCTGCGGCGTCGGACGCAGCATCAGCGGCGTTTCGGCGGGCTGACCGTTAAGCGGAATAAAGCGCGCCGCACCGTCGCGTCCGATACGCCAGCCCCGATCGCCCTGATTACCGATCATCAGCGCGGGCTGGCTGTCCCATAGCTGCTGTGTGGCCTGCGTATGAAGGCCCGGCGCGGCGAACAGCGGCAGGACCACCCAAATCAACCAGAAAAAGAGCAGCAGCATCAGCAGCAGAATAGCGATGCCGCAGGACGTGACCATGCGCCGCGTAAAGCGATCGATAGCGCGGCGACGGCGGTCGCTGAAGTTGACGGGAATATGCTTTAGGCTCATGCGGCTCTGAATGAGATCGGTATTAAGCCGCTATGTTGCCCGTAGCTGGTTGATAAGACAACTATTGACGTTGGACAAGGTTGCCATACTCTCGCCATAATGATGATGGACACTGGTTCTTTAAGTCCTGCGAACGCGATATGGAGTCAGAATGGGTCAGGAAAAGCTGTATATAGAAAAAGAATTAAGCTGGTTATCCTTCAACGAGCGCGTTTTACAGGAAGCGGCCGATAAAACCAACCCGCTGATCGAACGTATGCGTTTTCTGGGGATCTATTCCAATAACCTTGATGAGTTCTACAAGGTACGCTTTGCCGACCTTAAACGCCGCATCCTGATCGGCGAGGAGCAGGGATCGCCAGGCCTGCCGCGCCATCTGCTGAAGAAAATTCAGCAGCGCGTGATGAAGTCGGAACAGGAATTCGACGGCCTCTATAACGAACTGCTGCTGGAGCTGGCGCGCAATCAAATCTTTTTGATTAACGAACGCCAGCTTTCCGCCAATCAGCAGGTGTGGCTGCGTCACTATTTCAAACACGATTTACGCCAGCACATCACGCCGATTCTGATTAATCACGACACCGATCTCACTGAATTCCTGAAGGATGATTACACCTATCTGGCAGTAGAGATCATTCGCGGCGACGATATTCGCTATGCGCTGCTGGAGATCCCGTCCGACAAGGTTCCGCGCTTCATCAACCTGCCGGCTGAATCGCCGCGCCGCCGCAAACCGATGATCCTGCTGGACAACATTCTGCGTTACTGTCTCGACGATATCTTTAAAGGCTTCTTCGATTACGATGCGCTGAACGCCTACTCGATGAAGATGACGCGCGACGCGGAATACGATCTGGTGACGGAGATGGAGTCGAGCCTGCTGGAGCTGATGTCCTCAAGCCTGAAGCAGCGTCTGACCGCCGAGCCGGTGCGCTTCGTCTATCAGCGTGATATGCCGGATGCCATGGTGGAGCTGCTGCGTAATAAGCTGACCATCTCCAACTACGACTCCATCGTGCCGGGCGGCCGCTACCATAACTTCAAAGACTTTATCGGCTTCCCGGACGTAGGCAAAAGCAACCTGGTTAACCGGCCGCTGCCGCAGATCCGTCACATCGGCTTTGACGGCTTCCGCAACGGCTTCGACGCCATTCGCGACCGCGATATTCTGCTCTACTACCCCTACCACACCTTTGAGCACGTGCTGGAGCTGCTGCGCCAGGCGTCGTTCGACCCGAGCGTGCTGGCGATCAAAATCAACATCTATCGCGTGGCGAAGCGCTCGCGCATCATGGATGCGATGATACACGCCGCCTATAACGGCAAAAAAGTCACCGTGGTGGTAGAGCTTCAGGCGCGCTTCGACGAAGAGGCCAATATTTCGTGGGCCAAGCGCTTAACCGAAGCGGGCGTGCACGTTATTTTCTCCGCGCCGGGCCTGAAAATTCACGCCAAACTGTTCCTGATCTCGCGCCGGGAAGGCGACGAAGTGGTGCGCTACGCCCATATCGGTACCGGCAACTTTAATGAGAAAACCGCGCGCCTTTATACCGACTATTCGCTGCTCACCGCCGATGCGCGCATTACTAACGAAGTGCGCCGGGTATTTAACTTTATTGAGAACCCCTATCGCCCGGTAAGCTTCGAGCATCTGATGGTCTCACCGCAAAACTCGCGCCAGATGCTCTATCAGCTGGTGGATGCGGAAATCGCCAATGCGCAGCAGGGTCGTCCGTGTGGGATTACGCTGAAAATTAACAACCTGGTGGATAACGGTCTGGTCGATCGCCTCTACGCAGCGTCGGGCGCAGGCGTGAAGGTGAATCTGCTGGTGCGCGGCATGTGCTCACTGATTCCCGACTTGCCCGGGATCAGTGAAAATATCCGCGTGATCAGTATCGTTGATCGCTATCTTGAGCACGATCGCGTCTATATTTTCGAAAATGGCGGCGACAAAAAAGTCTTCCTTTCTTCCGCTGACTGGATGACGCGCAACATTGATCATCGCATCGAAGTGGCGGTATCGATCCTCGATCCGCGCGTGAAGCAACGCATTCTGGACATTATCGCTATTCTGTTTAGTGATACGGTGAAAGCGCGTATCGTTGATAAAGAGTTGGGGAACCGCTATGTTCCGCGCGGCAATCGTCGTAAGGTCCGCTCTCAACTGGCGATTTATGATTACATTAAGAAACTGGAACAGCCTGAATAATCTATGCCCATATCTCATAAAAGTACGCCGAGACCGCAAGAATTTGCGGCAATCGATCTTGGCTCAAACAGCTTTCATATGGTCATTGCGCGCGTGGTGGATGGCGCTCTGCAGGTGCTTGGCCGTCTGAAGCAGCGCGTGCATCTGGCTGACGGTCTCGACAGCAAAAATCGCCTGAGCGAAGAGGCGATAGAGCGCGGGCTGAGCTGCCTGGCGCTGTTTGCCGAGCGGTTGCAGGGCTTCAGCGCCAGCAACGTCACCATTGTCGGCACGCACACGCTGCGTCAGGCGGTGAATGCGGAAGAGTTTCTGCGGCGCGCGGCCGAGGTGATCCCCTACCCTATCGAGGTCATCTCCGGCCATGAAGAGGCGCGCCTGATTTTTATGGGCGTCGAACATACCCAGCCGGAAAAAGGCCGCAAGCTGGTGATCGACATCGGCGGCGGATCGACCGAACTGGTGATCGGCGAAAACTTCGAACCGCAGCTGGTCGAGAGCCGCCGCATGGGCTGCGTCAGTTTCGCTCAGCTCTACTTCCCTAACGGCGAGATCAGCCGCGAAAACTTCCGCCGCGCGCGTCTGGCGGCGGCGCAGAAGCTGGAGACGCTGGCGTGGCAGTATCGCCTGCACGGCTGGCAGTATGCGCTGGGCGCGTCGGGCACCATTAAGGCGGCGTGCGAAGTGCTGCTGGCGATGGGCGAGAAAGAGAAAATGATCACGCCGGAGCGGCTGGATATGCTCTACGACGAGGTGATGAAGCATAAATCTTTCAGCGCGCTGAGCCTGCCGGGCCTCTCTGAAGAGCGTAAATCGGTATTCGTGCCGGGTCTGGCGATTATCTGCGGCGTGTTCGACGCGCTGGCGATCCGCGAGCTGCGTCTCTCGGACGGCGCGCTGCGCGAAGGCGTGCTTTACGAGATGGAGGGCCGCTTCCGCCATCAGGATATCCGCAGCCGTACGGCGCAGAGCCTGGCGAACCACTACGCGATCGATAACGACCAGGCGCGCCGCGTGCTGGATACCACCGATCAGCTCTATCTGCAGTGGCGCGATCAAAATCCTAAGCTGGCGAACCCGCAGCTGGCGGCGCTGCTGAAGTGGGCGGCGATGCTGCACGAAGTGGGCCTCACCATCAATCACAGCGGCATGCAGCGCCACTCCGCCTATATCCTGCAAAACACCAATCTGCCTGGCTTTAACCAGGATCAGCAAACGCTGCTGGCGGCGCTGGTACGCTTTCATCGCAAAGCCGTCAAGGTCGAGGATCTGCCGCGCGTGACGCTGTTCAAGAAAAAACAGTTTTTGCCGCTGCTCTTCCTGCTGCGCCTTGGCACCTTACTCAACAATCAGCGTCAGGCGACTACGCGTCCCGACTCGCTTAAGCTGACCACCGACGAAGGCCACTGGACGCTGACGTTTCCGGCGGGCTATTTCAGCCAGAATAACCTGGTGCAGCTCGATCTGGAGCGTGAGCAGACCTACTGGACCGAGGTCACCGGCTGGAAGCTGACGCTGGAAGAAGAAGCCTGAGGAGATGGGCGCCTGCGCCCATCTGATAAAAGCGAACCATGATTAAAGAAAACTATTTTGCCGAAACCTATGGCCTGACGCCGACCCACTCTGAAGTGCTGGCGGCGCTGCCTCATCTGAATCCAGGCAAAGCGCTGGATCTCGGCTGCGGCAACGGCCGCAACAGCCTGTTTCTGAGTCAGAACGGCTTTGACGTCACCGCCTGGGATCACAATCCCGCCAGCCTGGCGCGTCTTGAGCAGATCGTCGCTCAGGAAGGGATTACCAATATTCATTCCGAGCAGCGCGACCTCAACCAGACGCGTTTTAACGGCGGCTACACCTTTGTGCTCTCCACCGTGGTAATGATGTTCCTGCAGCCGGAGACCATTCCGCAGCTGATCGCCGATATGCAGGCGAGCACGGTAAGAGACGGGCATAACCTGATTGTTGCGGCGATGAGCACCGACGATTATCCCTGCCCGCTCGCGTTCCCCTTTACCTTTAAATCGGGCGAGCTGAGCCACTACTACCGCAACTGGCACATCCTGAAATATAACGAACATGTCGGCCAGCTGCATAAGCGCGACGAACAGGGCAACCGTATCAGCTGCCGCTTCGCCACGCTGCTGGCGCAAAAAGCCAGCCTGTAAAGCGGGGCTGCGCAGGCGGCCCCTTCACCCTGCTCTTTTTTTAATCATTGATTGATTTCGACGCAGCGTTATGACTAAATATTGCCATCGCCCATAAGGGTCATTACAGGAAACACCTCGCGTGAACAGCGCCATCCCTTCCCGAAGACGTGCCAAAACCAGTTCCTTTACCCGGATCGTTTTACTGATTAGCTTTATTATTCTCTTCAGCCGCCTGATCTTTATCCTGCCTGCCGCTTTTGAACATCATCAGCAGAAAAAAGCTGCGCCGGACGCCGCCCCGTTGAGCACCGCTATCCGCGACAGCCGTTAACCTTTTATGTCCTCTGCATCTTCCAGCTAAACGCAGTCTGAATAACCGCGTCTTTTTTTGCGTCCTTTTGCGAGGCGAAACGCTACACTTCGTGCTGTAACTTTCAGACACAAAGGACTCGTTATGTCTGCCTCGCATACTCAACGTTTAAGTGAAATTCGTCATCGCATTCTGACGCTGCTGCTCAGTGAGCCGGATCTGGTGGACGCGCTGCTGGAGAAATCTGGCGATCGCAGCCCTGAACAGCAACGTGAAAATGCGGCGCACCAGGCTGCGCTGGAGCAGGATATCGCTCAGCTGCACGCAGCGGATTTAGCCGATATCCTCGAAGCGCTGCCGGAAGAGGCGCGCCAGGCGCTGTGGCGGCTGGTGCCCGTCGCGAAACGCGGCCATGTGCTGGTTGAAGCGTCGGAAACCGTCTGGGCCAGCCTGACGGAAGAGATGAGCGACCGCGACATTCTGCGCGCCATCGAACCGCTCGATATTGACGATCAGGTGTGGCTGGCGCGCTACCTGCCGCGCGACCTGACTGGTCGTCTGCTCGCCTCACTGGAGCCAGGCCAGCGCGCACGCGTGCTCAGCGTGGTCGATTTCGATCGCGATCGCGTCGGGCGCATTATGGATTTCAATATCCTGACGGTGCGCGCCGACGTCACGCTGGCGACGGTGCAGCGCTATCTGCGCCACCGAAAAAGCATGCCGAACGGCACAGACAAGATTTTTATTACCGATGATGACAACCTGCTGCTGGGCGAGCTTTCACTGACCGATATTCTGCTCAACAAGCCGAAAAAACGCGTTGAGGAGGTGATGAACACCTCGCCCACCACCTTCCAGCTCAACGACAAGGCCGAAGACGCAGCGGGCGCTTTTGAGCGCTATAACCTTATCTCCGCCGCGGTCATCGACGCCAAAGGCAAGCTGATCGGACGCGTTACCATTGAGGACGTGGTCGACCTGGTCAACGAAGAGAATGAGAGCAATATTCGCCGCATGGGCGGTATCAGTCAGGAAGAGGATGTGTTCGCGCCGGTGCGCAAAGCGGTGCGTCGCCGCTGGGCCTGGCTGGCGATCAATCTCTGCACCGCCTTTATCGCGTCGCGCGTTATCGGTTTGTTTGAAGAGACCATCTCGCAGCTGGTGGCGCTGGCGACGCTGATGCCGATTGTCGCCGGCATCGGCGGCAACACCGGCAACCAGACCATTACCATGATTGTGCGCGCGCTGGCGCTGCATCAGGTCGAGCCTGGCAACTTCTCGTTTCTGATTGCGCGCGAGCTGGGCGTGGCGCTGCTTAACGGCCTGTTCTGGGGCGGCACCATGGGGCTGATCACCTGGCTGATGTATGACAATCTGGAACTGGGCGGCGTCATGATGCTGGCGATGGTGCTGAATTTGCTGCTGGCGGCGCTAATGGGCGTCTTGATCCCGCTGATCATGACCAAACTGAAGCGCGACCCGGCGGTAGGCTCCAGCGTACTGATTACCGCCATTACCGATACCGGCGGCTTCTTTATTTTCCTTGGTCTGGCGACGCTGTTTCTGCTGCATCACTGATTGCCGACGTCAGCGGCGGCGGCGAGGCAGTGCGCATAGCGCTGCATCGCCTGCTGCAGGTTGAGCAGCAGCGTCACCTGCGCCAGATCGCGCGTCTCAGCAGGAATGGCGTAGTTGCCGCGCTGCTCCAGCCATTCCAGCACGTCCGCCAGATGCCAGAGCGCGGTTTTGCCGTCGTGTACCGGCTGTGGGAAGTGCGAGCTGTGGCTCAGCATTAGCTTGCGCATATTCTGGCGAGAAACGCCGATGATGTCGGCCACGTCGGTCAGGCCGACAAAGTCGGGCGCCGCTTCGATGAGCTGCGCGTCCGGCACCGCGTTCTGTACCTGCTGGATGGCGCTCAGCACCGCCCGCTTCGCGCTGGAGGCGTCACGCGTAAACTCCAGCGCCACTTTTCCTGGCACGCCTAACCCAACCAGCGCATCGTCGCAGCCCGCTTCGATGAGCCGCTGCAGCAGTTGTTCTTCCGGCAAAAGCGGTTTCGGCAAATGAAAACGCAGCGTAAAGATATATTCCATGTTGGCTCCTTAATGCAGTTTGCGCACCGCAATACATTTATCGACTACCCGCCGCAGCGCACGCGCATGGTTAAAGGCATTGCGCGGCGTGCTCCAGATCACGCTGATGCAAAACTCTCCGCAGCGGCATGACGCCGAATGCGTAGGACAATACATTTTGCCCCAGCCATGATGTCCCATCGTCACTATCTGCCATCCGTAGGCTTCGGCATGACGCAGCGCTGCCTCGATCTCTTTATCTGGATGCCGTCTTCTTTCCATTTTTATGCACCTTACGCCGAATTTATCTGGTTGTCAACTGACAACCACGCCAGACAATTTTGTCTGCGCAGCAGCATGCCTCAAACCGCTTTAGTCGGGGAATATCATGGAAAATCATGGAAGAGGCGCCGCAAAAAATGTTATGCAGGGGCACGCGGCGCGCCCTACACTTCCTTAACAACCAAGGAGAAAAGCATGTTTAAACCCGATGATTTTGTGCAGTCGAAAACCGGCGGCCCGAAGATGCTGGTGCTGCGCGTGGAAGGCGAGACGTTATGGTGCGCGCGCGTCGATGACGCCACGAAAAAAGAGATCGAGGTAAAGGCGGACAGCGTCAACCTCTACCATGAAGAGGGCGACTTCGGCGTTTGCTGACGCCTGCGCCGGGCGTCAGCCCGGCGGATTGTCCTGCTGCACGTTGTCGCCGCCAATGCCGCCAATAAATGGCAGACGCAGGCGCAGCGGCGTAAAATCCACGCCCATATTCAGACCCAGCACGTTCAGCTCAAAGCCCTCTTCCGCGCCGAGCGTTACGCCGGCAACGCCCAGTACGGAAACCTGAATGCCGCGCCCCGACGGCGGCAGGCCAATTGGACGCCACAGCGGCCGGTAATCTTTGCCGAGCGCGTTGGCGGGCATGTCGAGTTTCAATGCCGGCACTTCGCGTCCGATATGGGCGAGAAAGGTATTGCTGTTCGGTCCCGGCCAGGCGTGATAGGTATTCGGCCAGGGATAGGAGCGGATCGCTGCCTCAATGCGCGGGATCATCGCCTCCGCCGCCTCGCCGCGGTGCTCTACCAGCAGACGCGGTTTCGCCCCATACCAGTAGCCGTCCGGCAAATTGCTGTTGCGCCGCACTTTATCGCCGCTGCCCCAGCTAATCACCTCATAACGGTTGTAGCGCGTCTCGCCCGCGCGCTTGAAGATAATCCACGGATGCACCGCCACCGCCCCTTTCCAGCCGTAGGTCGGCGCGGCGTAGACCTGCACGATCGCCTGCGCCGCGTAGCGCTGCGGATCGGGCGCCAGACCGGCGGAGTCGCGTCGCGCCGACCACCAGCCGCCCTGCCCGCCTGAGAGATCGCCGTGGCGCGTCGCCTGCGCCAGGCTGGCGCCCAGCGACAGCAGGATCACCAGCAGAATGCAGAGGCTCACGGCCTTGAGTGGCAGCATAGGTATTTCCTGGAGTGAAAAGCGGAAAGAAAATCGCCAGCCTCTCTGACGACAGGCTGGCGAGGAATTAATCAAAGCGCTTCAGTGTAAGCGGAAAGCTTATTCCCACTCAATGGTCGCCGGCGGCTTGCCGCTGATATCGTATACCACGCGGGAGATGCCGTTGACTTCGTTGATGATGCGGTTAGAGACGCGGCCGAGGAAATCATACGGCAGATGCGCCCAGTGCGCGGTCATAAAGTCGATGGTCTCGACGGCGCGCAGCGAGACGACCCAGTCATATTTACGACCGTCGCCCATTACGCCCACGGAACGCACCGGCAGGAAGACGGTGAACGCCTGGCTCACTTTGTTGTAGAGATCCGCTTTGCGCAGCTCTTCGATAAAGATCGCATCGGCGCGACGCAGCAGATCGCAATACTCTTTCTTCACTTCGCCCAGCACGCGCACGCCGAGGCCCGGGCCTGGGAACGGATGGCGATAGAGCATATCGTACGGCAGCCCCAGCTCCAGGCCGATCTTGCGCACTTCATCTTTAAACAGCTCTTTCAGCGGCTCGACCAGGCCCAGCTTCATCTCTTTCGGCAGGCCGCCCACGTTATGGTGGGATTTGATCACGTGCGCTTTACCGGTTGCAGAGGCGGCGGACTCGATCACGTCGGGATAGATGGTGCCCTGCGCCAGCCATTTCACGTCGGTCAGCTTGCTCGCCTCTTCGTCGAACACTTCGACGAACACGCGGCCGATGATTTTACGCTTGGCTTCCGGATCGTTTTCGCCCGCCAGCGCGTCGAGGAAGCGCGCCTCAGCCGGAACGTGAACGATATTCAGACCGAAGTGATCGCCGAACATATCCAGCACCTGCTCCGCCTCGTTCAGACGCAGCAGACCGTTGTCGACGAAAACGCAGATCAGGCGATCGCCGATGGCGCGGTGCAGCAGCATTGCGGTCACGGAAGAGTCCACGCCGCCTGACAGGCCGAGAATGACTTTATCGTTGCCGATTTGCTCGCGCAGACGTTCGACCGCATCTTCGATAATTTTCGCCGGCGTCCAGAGCGCTTCGCATTCGCAGATATCGAGCACGAAACGCTCCAGCATGCGCAGACCCTGACGAGTATGCGTGACTTCCGGATGGAACTGCACGCCATAGAAACGCTTCTCTTCGTTAGCCATGATAGCGAACGGACAGGTTTCGGTGCTGGCAACGGTGACGAAGTCGGACGGAATAGCGGTCACTTTATCGCCGTGGCTCATCCAGACGTCGAGCAGCGGTTTGCCTGCGGCGCTGATGGCGTCTTCGATATCGCGGATCAGCGCGCTTGGCGTCAGCACTTCCACCTGCGCATAGCCGAACTCACGTTCGTTAGAACCTTCGACTTTGCCGCCCAGCTGCATCGCCATGGTCTGCATGCCGTAGCAGACGCCGAGCACCGGTACGCCCGCATTGAAGACATACTCCGGCGCGCGCGGGCTGTTGAGTTCGGTGGTGCTTTCCGGGCCGCCGGAAAGGATGATGCCGTTCGGGTTGAACTGGCGGATCTGCTCTTCGGTGACATCCCATGCCCAGAGTTCGCAGTACACGCCCAGCTCGCGTACGCGGCGCGCGACCAGCTGCGTGTATTGAGAACCAAAATCGAGAATCAGAATGCGATGCTTATGAATATTTTCCGTCGTCATTGAGGCGTTTCCAGAGCGGGTAACTTGATAATGAAAGCGCCCGGCTTATGCCGGGCGATAAATCTTACGGGATCAGGATCCCATACGGTAGTTCGGTGACTCTTTGGTGATGGTCACATCGTGCACGTGGCTTTCGTTGATGCCGGCGCCGCTGATGCGAACGAACTCCGCTTTGGTGCGCAGGTCATCGATGGTCTGGCAGCCGGTCAGGCCCATACAGGAGCGCAGGCCGCCCATCTGCTGGTGAACGATCTCTTTCAGGCGGCCTTTATAGGCGACGCGACCTTCAATGCCTTCCGGCACCAGTTTGTCAGCGGCGTTATCGCTCTGGAAGTAGCGGTCAGAAGAGCCTTTGGACATCGCGCCCAGCGAACCCATGCCGCGGTAAGATTTGAAAGAGCGGCCCTGATAGAGTTCAATTTCCCCCGGCGACTCTTCCGTACCGGCCAGCATAGATCCAACCATAACAGCTGCCGCGCCAGCGGCGATCGCTTTGGCGATGTCACCGGAGAAACGGATACCGCCGTCGGCGATAACCGGAATGCCGGTGCCTTCCAGCGCTTCCACCGCGTCGGAAACGGCGGTGATCTGCGGCACGCCCACGCCGGTGACGATACGGGTTGTACAGATAGAACCCGGGCCGATACCGACTTTCACCGCGCTCACGCCCGCTTCCGCCAGCGCCAGCGCGCCTGCGCCGGTCGCGACGTTGCCGCCGATGATTTCCAGGTCAGGATATTTTGCGCGAGTTTCGCGGATGCGCTGCAGCACGCCTTCTGAGTGACCGTGCGACGAGTCGATCAGCAGTACGTCGACGCCAGCGGCGACCAGCGCGTCGACGCGCTCTTCGTTGCCTGCGCCCGCGCCCACTGCCGCGCCAACGCGCAGACGGCCCTGCGCATCTTTACAGGCGTTCGGCTTACGTTCGGCTTTCTGGAAGTCTTTAACGGTGATCATGCCGAGCAGATGGAAGCTGTCGTCCACCACCAGCGCTTTCTCGACGCGTTTTTCGTGCATTCTCTGCAGCACGACGTCACGCGCCTCGCCCTCTTTCACCGTGACCAGACGTTCTTTCGGCGTCATGACTGCGGTAACCGGCTGCGTCAGATCGGTAACGAAGCGCACGTCGCGGCCGGTGATGATGCCGACCAGTTCGTTGCTTTCATTCACGACAGGATAACCGGCAAAGCCGTTGCGCTCGGTCAGGGCTTTGACTTCCGCCAGCGTCGTGGTCGGCAGGACGGTTTGCGGTTCGGTTACCACGCCGCTTTCATGTTTCTTCACCTTGCGAACTTCATCCGCCTGGCGCTCAATCGACATGTTTTTGTGGATAAAGCCCAGACCGCCTTCCTGCGCCAGCGCAATAGCCAGTCCCGCTTCGGTTACGGTATCCATAGCGGCGGAGAGCATCGGGATGTTCAGACGAATATTTTTCGTCAGCTGAGTGCTGAGATCGGCCGTGTTAGGCAGAACGGTGGAGTGAGCAGGAACGAGCAGAACGTCGTCGAAAGTAAGGGCTTCTTTAGCGATTCTTAGCATGGCAATATCTCAACCTGGGGTGAATGAGAACAGATAAAATATTGCCGCGGCATTATACAGGCCGTAATCGTTTGCCTCCAGCATTATTTTAGAAAAAGTCTTGATCCTCGCCAGCAGCCATGTAGTATCGGTTAATTAACCCTCTGATTTACTATTTGATCTCCATCACATGTCGCTACCGCCAGTCGCCAATGTTTTTACCGTCAGCCGCCTGAACACCACGGTGCGCCAGCTCCTGGAACAGGAGATGGGATCGGTGTGGCTGAGCGCGGAGATCTCCAACTTTTCTCAGCCCGCGTCGGGCCACTGGTACTTCACGCTGAAGGATGACGGCGCGCAGGTGCGCTGCGCGATGTTTCGCAACAGCAACCGCCGCGTCACCTTCCGTCCTCAGCACGGCCAGCAGATTCTGGTGCGCGCCACCATTACGCTTTATGAGCCGCGCGGCGACTATCAGCTGATTATCGAAAGCATGCATCCGGCGGGCGAAGGCGCGCTGCAGCAGCAGTTCGAGTTGCTGAAGGCGAAGCTGGCGAGCGAAGGCCTGTTCGACCAACAGCATAAACAGCCGCTGCCCGAGCCGGCGAAACAGGTCGGCGTGATCACCTCGGCCACCGGCGCGGCGCTGCATGACGTACTGCGCGTGCTGCACCGCCGCGATCCTTCGCTGCCGGTGATTATCTACCCTACGCCGGTCCAGGGCGCCGACGCGCCAGCCGCTATCGTGCGCGCAATTGAGCTGGCGAACCAGCGCGCAGAGTGCGACGTGCTGATCGTCGGTCGCGGCGGCGGCTCGCTGGAAGATCTCTGGAGCTTCAACGAAGAGCGCGTCGCGCGGGCTATTTTCGCCAGCCGTATTCCGGTGGTGAGCGCCGTCGGCCATGAAACCGACATCACCATCGCCGATTTCGTCGCCGACCTGCGCGCGCCGACCCCGTCCGCCGCTGCTGAAATTGTGAGCAGAAATCAGACGGAACTGCTGCGACAGTTGCTCTCGCAGCAACAACGACTGGAAATGGCGATGGATTACTATCTGGCGCAGCAACAACGCCGCTTCTCCCGTCTCGATCATCGCCTGCAGCAGCAGCATCCGCAGCTCCGTCTGGCGCGCCAGCAGACCGCCCTGTTCCGCCTGCAGCAGCGGTTGAACGAGGCAATGGAAAACCGGCTGCGTCAGAGCCTGCGGCAGCAGGATCGACTTTCTCAACGTCTTGCCGCGCATCAGCCGCAGCCGCGTCTGTTTCAGGCGCAGCGCCAGCTGGAGCAGATGCGCTATCGCCTGCAGCAGAGCATGGAAAAGATGCTTAACCGCGACAGACAGCGCTTTGCGACCCTTGCCGCGCAGCTGGAAGGCGTCAGCCCGCTGGCGACGCTGGCGCGCGGCTTCAGCGTCACTACCGACAGTGCCGGCCAGGTAGTGAAAAAAACCGCCCAGCTGCAGAGCGGTGATACTCTGCGCACCCGTCTCGACGACGGCTGGGTGGAAAGCCAGGTGACCAGCCTGCTGCCAGAAAAAAAACGCCGTCGTAAAACCGCTTCCTGAACAAAGACTATACTTTTTGGCACATTACTTGTGCCAAGGAGTCGGGTATGTCTTATAGCGTTATTCCTCCCTATATCTTGCGTAACATCGTCACCCACGGTTCCAGTCATCAACAGGACTATGCGCGCCGTACGCTGATGCACGTTCAGCATCTGATGGCAGAAAACTGGCAAAAGCCGGTCGCGCAGCAGACGGCGACGGGCGGTCATGTCGAGCGCGAAATCTACGATGCGAAAAACACCCAGAACCTGCCAGGCGAGCTGCTGCGCAGCGAAGGTCAGCCTGACACCGGCGATGTCGCCGCCCGAGAAGCCTGGGATTATCTTGGCGTAACCTACGACTTCTTCTGGCAAACCTATCAGCGCAACTCCCTCGACAATCAGGGGCTGAAGCTGCTCGGCACCGTCCACTACGGCAAGGCGTATCAAAACGCCTTCTGGAACGGACAGCAGATGGTGTTCGGCGACGGCGACGGCGAAATCTTTAATCGCTTTACTATCGCCATCGACGTGGTGGCGCACGAGCTGGCGCACGGCGTTACCGAGACAGAAGCCGGATTGATCTATTTCGAGCAGGCGGGCGCGCTAAACGAGTCGCTGTCAGATGTCTTCGGCTCGCTGGTGAAGCAGTTCCATCTGAAGCAGAGCGCGGACCAGGCCGACTGGATTATCGGCGAAGGCCTGCTGGCGAGCGGTATTAACGGACGCGGGCTGCGCTCGATGGCGGAGCCGGGCACCGCCTATGACGATCCGATGCTGGGCAAGGATCCGCAGCCTGCGCATATGGATCACTATATCAAGACGCGTGAAGATAACGGCGGCGTGCATCTGAACTCCGGCATTCCCAACCGCGCTTTTTACCTGGCGGCGAAAGCGCTGGGCGGTTATGCCTGGGAGCAGGCGGGCCAGGCCTGGTACGATACGGTGTGCGACAAATCGCTGCCGCAGGACGCCGATTTCAGCACCTTCGCGCAGTTGACCATTCAGCACGGGGAACGCCGCTTTAATCGTTCTGTGGCGCAGTCGATCGAACAGGCGTGGAAGGAGGTTGGCGTGCTATGAGTTCCCTTCCCGAACTGACCGACGACGCGGTCATTGAAGTCGAACGCGAGGGCGGACTGGCCTTTATTCCCGGCCTGCGCGGCGCGCGGCGTTTCGCGCTGGCTCAGCTGCCGCAGCCGCAAAAGCAGCGCGTCTGTCAGGTTCTGGAACAGGCGCTGCCGCTGGGCGAACCTGAAGATAAAGCGCCGGAGATTGGGCGTAGCGATCAGCGCTACTTCCGCATACAGATCAGCTACGCCACGCATCGTGAAGTTGGCACTATCGTCTTGTTGATTCCGGAGCAGGTCGCGCCGCCGGAGCTGGAAGCGCTCTGGCGCGACGGCGACGATCCAACGCAATAAAAAAGGCCGCCACAGAGATGGCGGCCTTATGAAGGCGCTTCAGCCTGTCCAGGCAACAGCCGGTAAAGGCGGGGATCACTCCCCGCCTTCCGGTTGCTACTTACCAGATTCGTAAGCCATCGAAGCAGCCACCTCGCGCTGGTTGTCCCGGTAGCGGATTTCGCACAGCGATTTCCGCGTCAGCCAGGTAAAGATTAAAAGTGTGAGACACACCAGTAATACGCAAAAAACCAGCGTTAGCTGTGGCAATTTCATGGTCACTCCTCCTTGCGCAGAGCGCGGTAAGAGGCTACCCTGCTGTTGTTGGGACAGTTGGGCAGCCTCGTGGGTTAATGAAAATTAACTACGGGGCTTTCTCTTTTCTGCCTCACAACCAGCATGCCGATCGCTTAAGGCAGAAACCTCAAGCGCCGTCGCGATTATACCCGCTTCTCTTTCCTGCCCAACCGGCACGCCGCCACTTAGCGACCCGCTTCCCATACGCTTTTGCAATTGCCGCCACGCTTACACTTTATTGTGCGCCAAATAAAAAACCCCACGCCGGAGCGCAGGGTTTTGTTAATAACGCTTTGCCGTTACGGCAGCGCGTAGGCAATCACGTAATCGCCGCGATCCGGCGACTGACGCGCGCCGCCTGCGGAGATCAGAATGTATTGTTTACCGTTTTTCGGTGAAACATAGCTGATCGGACCGCCCTGGCTACCCACCGGCAGACGGGCTTTCCATACCTCTTTACCCGTAGAGCTGTCGAAGGCGCGCAGATAGTAGTCCTGCGTACCGGCGATAAACACCAGTCCGCCCTGCGTTGCCAGCGTACCGCCCAGCGTCGGCATGCCGATCGGCATCTGCGCGTGCATTTTAATACCGAACGGACCGGTATCCTGCACCGTGCCGACCGGCACCTGCCAGACGATTTTACGCGTCTTCATATCGATCGCCGACAGCGTGCCGAACGGCGGCGCCTGGCAAGGAATGCCCAGCGGCGACATAAAGCGGTTTTTGTTAACCGCGTACGGCGTGCCTTTCAGCGGCACCGCGCCCATGCCGGTATTGATCGCTTCGCCGCCGTTGCTGCCGCGAGAGATTTTACTGGTATCAGCCGGGATCATCTGCACCCACAGGCCGAGACGCATATCGTTGACGAACATGTACTGGTTGTTCGGATCGAACGACATGCTGCCCCAGTTCATGCCGCCGAGGGAACCCGGGAAGCTGAGCGACTTATCGGTATCCGGCACGGTAAACAAACCGTTGTAACGCATCGATTTAAAGGCGATGCGGCACGCCAGCTGATCGAACGGCGTCGCGCCCCACATGTCCGACTCGGTCAGCGTCTGGTTGCCGATCTGCGGCATCTCGGTCGAATGCGGCTGCGTTTTGGTGTACTGCTCGTTCGGGATATGCCCCTGCGGCATCGGCAGCTCTTCGACTTTCGTCAGCGGCTTGCCGGTTTCGCGATCCAGCACGAAGATCATGCCGGTTTTCCCGCCGATAACCACCGCTGGTTTGGTGGTGCCGTCTTTCATTGGGAAATCGACCAGGCTCGGCTGCATCGGCAGATCGAAGTCCCACAGATCGTTATGAACGGTCTGATAGACCCACTTCTCTTTGCCTGTAGTCGCATCCAGCGCCAGAACAGAGGCGCCATATTTATGGTCCAGTTCGGTGCGGTTCGCGCCCCACAGATCCACCGAGGAGCTGCCCATCGGGATGAATACCGTGTTCATCGCCGGATCGTATGACATCGGCGCCCAGGAGTTCGGGGTGCTGCGTTTGTAATCCTGGCCCGGCATCAGTACGGCGTTCGGATCGACATTGCCTGGGTCAAACGCCCAGCGCTGCTTGCCGGTGATTACATCGAAACCGCGCAGCACGCCGCCCGGCATATCCGTCTGGACGTTATCCGCGACGCGACCGCCCACGACTACCGTGGTGCCCGCCAGCGTCGGCGCTGACGTCAGCTGATATTTCGGATCCTGCGCTTCGCCCAGACCCTCTTTCAGGTTAACCACGCCGTGGTCGCCGAAGTTTTCGCAGAACTCGCCGTTGTCGGCGTTAATCGCGATCAGTCGCGCGTCGATAGTATTCATCAGAATACGACGCTGGCAGGTATCGCCTGCCGCCAGGCTAACTGCCGGTACCGGCGTCGAGCCAGGCTTGCTCGGCTGAGTCAGCGGTTTGGTGGCGTCAAAGTAGGCCAGACCGCGGCAGCGCGGCCAGACTTCCGCTTTCGCGTTGATTTCGCGTTTCCAGATCTGCTTGCCGCTGTCCGCTTCCACCGCAATCACGTTGTTGTGCGGCGTACAGAGATAGAGCGTGTTGCCAATCTGCAGCGGCGTTTGCTGATCTTCCGCGCCGTTGCCGGTCGGGCTGATCGGCGTATCGCCAGTGTGGAAGGTCCAGGCGACTTTGAGATCTTTTACGTTATCGCGCGTGATCTGATCGATAGCGGCAAAACGGTCGCCGCCCGGCGTGCGGCCATAGTTATTCCAGTCCTGCTGCGGCTTGCTCTTATCGACCGGGATCAGCGGCAGCGCTTTGCCGGTGAAGGCCACGGTGGGATGCGGCTGGAACATCTGCACCAGCGTGCCGACCATGCCGACGGCAATAACGGCCGAAAGCACGTAGGACACTTTCGCCAGCGACGATTTTCCTTCGCGCTTGCGCAGCGCAGGCCAGGTCAGGAATGCCAGCAGCATCAGACCCGACGGCACCATCAGGCGCGATACCAGCGGCCAGAAGGACCAGCCCGCGTCCGCCAGCGCCCAAATCAGCGTGCCGACGAAAACCAGAATAAACAGCACGACGGCTGAGGACTTGCGGCGGAAGAACTGGATCGCCGACAGCAGCATCACAATGCCTGCAATCAGGAAATACCAGCTGCCGCCCAGCGAGACCAGCTTGCCGCCGCCAATTGCAAAGAACAGGCCGATTGCCAGCAGCACCAGCCCCAGCAAAATCGACCAGATACCCAACCCTTTGCCGGATCGGGAGGATGTTTCAGCCATAACACTTACTCTCCTGGAAGAATAAAGCCACCGCGCCTCAGCCTTCTGAAGCGTGACGACGTCTGATGCGTCGGATATCGCTTTATTTTAATTCGTAATGGTACGGACCTGTGTCCGGGATGCGGGCATTGTGAGCAAGGAGACACTGAGGTGTGGTCGCTCCCGTCGCAATACGGGGCGGGATTGTACCACCTGGTACATTATGAGGTGAACATCTATAACGTGAAGTACACGCGACAATAGCATTTTTGCTACAAATTCAGCGCTAAGCGGCTCAATTTTCACGCACTCTGGCGCAGAGCTGGCGTTAATCGCAAAAGTAACCAAATGTGTTAACGGCGCGCCGCCTGTTTGGCCGACCCTAAAAACAACAAAGGGACCTTTCGGTCCCTATGGTTTAACGCTTGTTCTTCTTCAGATGCGAAAGCAGACGCTTACGCTTGCGCTGCTGCGTCGGCGTCAACAGGTTGCGCTTGCCCGCAAAGGGGTTATCGCCCTCTTTGAACTGAATGCGGATCGGCGTGCCCATCACGTTAAGCGAACGACGGAAGTAGTTCATCAGATAGCGCTTGTAGGAGTCAGGCAAATCTTTTACCTGGTTGCCGTGGATCACCACGATCGGCGGGTTATAACCGCCGGCATGCGCATACTTCAGCTTCACGCGGCGACCACGCACCAGCGGCGGCTGATGATCTTCGGCGGCCATATTCATGATGCGCGTCAGCATAGAGGTGTTAACGCGTTTGGTCGAGCAGTCGTAGGCTTCAGTAACCGATTCAAACAGGTTGCCAACGCCGCTGCCGTGCAGCGCAGAGATAAAGTGTACGCGAGCAAAGTCGATAAAGCCGAGACGATAGTCCAGCGTTTCTTTGACCTCGTCCTTGATCTCCTGCGTCAGTCCGTCCCACTTGTTCACCACGATCACCAGCGAACGACCGCTGTTGAGGATAAAGCCGAGCAGCGACAGATCCTGATCGGAGATGCCTTCGCGCGCGTCGATCACCAGCAATACGACGTTGGCGTCTTCAATCGCCTGCAGGGTTTTAATGACCGAGAATTTTTCCACCGTATCGGTGATTTTGCCGCGTTTACGCACGCCCGCGGTATCAATCAGGATATATTCACGGTCGTCGCGCTGCATCGGAATATAGATGCTGTCGCGCGTGGTGCCCGGCATATCGTAAACCACAACGCGATCTTCGCCGAGAATACGGTTAGTCAGCGTGGATTTGCCGACGTTAGGACGACCAACGATAGCCAGCTTAATCGGCAGACCGGTCGGATCGAACGCCTCTTCTTCCTCTTCTTCCGGCGCTTCGCCGCTCTCTTTCGCCGCCAGCGCCGCCCAGTAGGCTTCGTTCTCGTCCTCTTCCTTCACTTCGCGCGGATCGACTTCGTCCATCCACGGCAGCAAAGCGGTTTCCAGCAGGCTGGTTACGCCGCGACCGTGCGATGCCGCGATAGCGTGAATCTCTCCCAGACCCAGCGAGTAGAAGTCGACAACCGCTGAATCGGGATCGAGTCCGTCGGTTTTATTCGCCACCAGGAACGTCGGCTTCTGGCGCGAACGAATATGGTTAGCGATCTGCTTGTCCGCCGGCATGACGCCCGCGCGCGCATCCACCATGAACAGCACGACATCCGCCTCTTCAATCGCCAGCAGCGACTGTTCAGCCATACGCGTTTCGACGCCCTCTTCAGTGCCGTCGATACCGCCGGTATCAATAACAATAAATTCGCGCCCTTCCACTTCGGCGCGACCATATTTGCGATCGCGTGTCAGTCCAGGAAAATCCGCCACCAGCGCATCACGAGTGCGCGTTAAGCGGTTAAACAGCGTGGATTTCCCCACATTGGGACGCCCAACCAGCGCGACCACAGGTATCATAACAGTGCCTCAATAAAAAAATTAATCGCCCGAATGGCGTGATTATAACGGTTTTAACCGCCGGGTTCAGGCTGAAGGCGCTAAGAATATCATGCCTGACTAAAAACGAAACGGCTCCTGACGCGTCAGGAGCCGTGATACGGAAGGCAAATTCCGGTGGCGCGTTAACGCGTAATCGCGTAAACCTCGCCGCCTTTGGCCTGAATGATCAGCTTATCGCTGGCGACGACCGGCTCGGTCTGGAAGCCATCGCTGTCGACTTTCTGCTGCGCCACGAAACGACCGTCCGAGGTATTGAGCCAGTGCAGATAGCCCTCGCTGTCGCCTACCACCAGATAGCCGTTATAGAGCACCGGCGCCGTCAGGTTGCGGTGCAGCAGATCGCTCTGACGCCAGATGGCGACGCCGCCGTCGGCGTTCAGCGCGATCACGCGGTCATCCTGATCCACCAGATAGATGCGGCCGGCATCGACGATCAGATCTTTCACGCCGCCGATTTCACGCTTCCACAGGATCTGGCCGGAGCGCAGATCGAGCGCGGTCAGGTTGCCGTTATACGCCAGCGCGTAAACTACGCCGTTGACGATAACCGGCGTCGTATCGACGTCGTTCAGGCGATCGATTTCGGTCGCGCCGCTCGGCTGAGAGATACGCTGCTGCCAGATAAGCTGGCCCTGATTCATAATGACCGCGCTGACGCGGCCGTTATCGCCGCCGACAATCGCGCCGCCGAACGCGGTCGCTGGCGCAGATTCGCCGCGCAGCGACAGCGCAGGCATGTCGAGGTTAACGCTCCACTTCACTACGCCGCTGTTTTGATCCAGGCCCTGCAGCATGCCGTTGCTGGTATGCACCAGCACCAGGCCGTCGCTCGCCACCGGACGCGACAGCGCTTCGCCGGCGACTTTGGTTTGCCAGGCGATACTGCCGTCGCTGCTGTTCAAGGCGAACAGCTGACCGCGCTCGCTGCCGATGTAGAGGTGATCGCCCGCAGCGGTCACGCCGCCGGAGAGCAGAGCCGAGATGTTTTTCGAGAAGAAGCCGGTTTTCTCAGAGAGATCGACTTTCCATTTTTCTTTGCCGTTGGAGGCGTCCAGCGCTTTTACTACGCCGAAACGATCCGCCGCAAATACGGTATTGTCCTGCCATGCCGGATGCAGGTTAGAGTAGAAATCGCCAATGCCGTCACCGACCGACGTGCTCCACACTTCCTGGGGATTAAACTGGTTTTCCACCTTTGGCAGCGGGGCCATTTTCACTACATCTTCTTCGCCGCTGAACAGCGAACAACCGCTGAGCAAAGTGACTGAAATCAGTCCTGGCAGCAGGTATTTACGTAATTCCATGCGCTCTCTCTTGACTGGCTTAGCTTAAGTTATTCATCTTCATCTGCATCATTTGCTTCAGCGCCGGAGAAGCGTCTGATTCGACGCCTTTGCTCCACGCATCGCGCGCGCCCTGCTTGTCGCCTTTGCTCAGCAGCGCTTCGCCGCGAATATCCGCCACAATGGCTGTCCAGCCATCGCCCTTAACAGCGTCGAGGGTTTTAAGGGCGGCATCCGCCTGATTCTGTTGCAGTTGAATGCGCGCCAGTCGCAGGTTGATAACCGCCTGCAGATTGGCATCTTTGGTATTCTTCAGACCGTTTTCCAGCAGGGAAGACGCTTTATCAAGCTGGTTGGCGTCGACATACTGCTTCGCTGCGTCCATTGCCGCCAGCGCGCCGTAGGTGTTGCTGTTTTCGCTAACGAATTTCGCTACCGCATCCAGCGTGGCCGGCTGATCGGCTTTCATCGCAGTCGTCACTTGCTGATACTGGGCTGAAAGCGCTTTCGACGAGCCCTCTTCATGACTGGCCCAGTAGCGCCAGCCGCCGAGCGCGGCAATACCGATAATCACGCCGACCGCCAGCGCCTTGCCGTTACTGGCAAAAAAGCGACGTACCGCGTCAACCTGCTCGTTTTCGTTGCTATAAACTTCCACGCGATCCCTCTCCTTTACTCTGGTTGGTGCCGTGCCACGCTTACTTTAACAGCGTGCGCAATGCAGCAGCAGCCTCTGTCTGCGCCAGCGTTTGCTGATCGCCGCTGCGCAGATCTTTAATCACTACCTGACCGGCTTTCACTTCGTCTTCGCCTACCACCAGCGCGACGCGAGCGCCCCACTTGTCGGCGCGAGCAAACTGCTTTTTGAAGTTGCCGCCGCCGAAGTTGGTCATCAGCTTCAGTTCCGGCGCTTCATCGCGCAGTTTTTCCGCCAGCTGCATCGCAGCGGACTGAACGCCCTGGCCCGAAGCGATAACATAGACATCAACAACGCGCGTCGGTTCAAATTCAGGATTCACCGCCTGAACCAGCAGCACCAGACGCTCCAGACCCATGGCGAAACCGACCGCCGGCGTAGCGCGTCCGCCCAGCTGTTCGACCAGGCCGTCGTAACGACCGCCGCCGCACACCGTGCCCTGCGCGCCGAGGCTCTCGGTCACCCACTCGAAAACGGTGCGGTTGTAGTAGTCGAGGCCGCGCACCAGACGCTGATTAACGCGATAGGCGATGCCGGCGTCGTCCAGCAGGGCGCACAGTCCCTGGAAATGTTCGCGCGATTCGTCGTCGAGATGATCCATCAGCTGCGGCGCGTCGTTAAGCAGCGTCTGCACCTCGGGATTTTTGCTGTCGAGCACGCGCAGCGGGTTGGTGTACATGCGGCGCTTGCTGTCTTCGTCCAGCGTCTCTTTGTGCTGTTCAAGGAAGGCCACCAGCGCTTCGCGATAGTTGGCGCGCGCCTCCAGCGAACCGATAGAGTTAAGCTCCAGGCGCACGTGATCGGCGATGCCCAGCGCTTTCCACCAGCGAGCGGTCAGCATAATCAGCTCGGCGTCCACGTCCGGCCCCTGCAGGCCGAACACCTCGGCGCCCATCTGGTGGAACTGACGATAGCGCCCTTTCTGCGGACGCTCGTAGCGGAACATCGGTCCCATATACCACAGACGCTGTTCCTGATTGTAGAGCAGACCGTGTTCGATGCCGGCGCGCACGCAGCCTGCGGTGCCCTCGGGACGCAGCGTCAGGCTTTCGCCGTTGCGGTCGTCAAAGGTGTACATCTCTTTTTCGACCACATCGGTTACTTCGCCGATGGCGCGTTTAAACAGCGGAGTCTGCTCGACGATCGGCATGCGAATTTCGCTATAGCCGTAGCTGGCCAGCACCTGCTTGAGCGTACCTTCAATGCGTTGCCAGATAGCCGTATCCGCCGGCAGGTAATCGTTCATGCCGCGGATAGCTTGAATATTCTTCGCCACGTTAAAATCTCTTAATGCAAAAAAACCTGTCCGGCATCATACCTTATGAGGATGAAACCGCACAGGTTCATTGAACAAAGTCGCGCTGCGCGCGCCGACGCTTAGTTTTCCAGCTGCTGAACGTTGATGCGACGATTTTCGTCCAGCATGGTCGCTTTGGCGCGGATGCGCGCTTCCAGCTGATCGATCATATCGTCGTTATCGAGACGATCGCGCTGGCGCACGCCATCTTCGTAGAAACCGCTTTTCTTGTTGCCGCCGGTGACGCCCAGCGTCGATACCGTCGCTTCGCCAGGACCGTTCACCACGCAGCCGATAATCGAGACGTCCATCGGCGTGATGATATCTTCCAGCCGCTGTTCAAGCGCGTTAACCGTGCCGATAACGTCGAACTCCTGACGCGAACAGGTTGGGCAGGCGATAAAGTTGATGCCGCGCGCGCGAATGCGCAGCGACTTCAGGATATCGAAGCCGACTTTCACCTCTTCGATCGGATCGGCCGCCAGCGAAATACGCAGCGTATCGCCGATTCCCTCTGAGAGCAGCAGCCCCAGACCGATGGCCGATTTCACCGCGCCGGCGCGCGCGCCGCCCGCCTCGGTAATGCCGAGGTGCAGCGGCTGGTCAATCTGCTTCGCCAGCAGGCGATAAGATTCGACGGCCAGGAAAACGTCCGACGCTTTTACGCTCACCTTGAACTGATCGAAGTTGAGACGATCGAGATGATCGACGTGGCGCATCGCCGACTCCAGCAACGCCTGCGGCGTTGGCTCGCCGTACTTTTCCTGCAGATCTTTTTCCAGCGAACCGGCATTCACGCCGATACGGATCGGAATATTGTGGTCGCGCGCGCAATCCACTACCTGGCGGATACGTTCGTTATTGCCAATGTTGCCAGGGTTGATACGCAGGCAGTCAACGCCGTATTCGGCGACTTTCAGCGCGATGCGGTAGTCAAAATGGATATCCGCCACCAGCGGCACGTTGACGCGCTGCTTGATCAGTTTGAAAGCTTCGGCGGCATCCATGGTCGGCACCGAGACGCGGACGATATCGACGCCGACGCGCTCAAGCGCTTTGATCTGATTGACCGTCGCGTCTACGTCGGTTGTGCGGGTATTGGTCATCGACTGGACGGCGATAGGCGCGCCGTCGCCGACAGGCACCTTGCCGACATAAATCCGGGTCGATTTACGACGGATAATGGGTGCTTCGTTATGCATATTCTTTCTCCACAATTGCCCCGGGCGCGATGCAGCGTTATTGCGCACCCAACGTCAGGCGAGCAACCTGGTTATTACGGATAAAACGACTTAAATCAACCGGCTGGTTCTGATATTGCACCTGCACCGCCGAGGGTGCGCCGATTTTCAGGCGATAGGGCGCAGTGCCGGAAAGGCTGAGTTTACCACCGCTGCGTTGCATTCCGCTGAAGAGTTTTTTACCGGTAGCGTCGCTCACTTCCAGCCAGCAGTCGGCGTTGAAGTTCATGACCACGGTATTAGGATCGGCGGCCGCTTCGCCAACGGCAGCGCCGCTGGTCGGCAGCTGACCGGCAGTGGCCGTCGGGCTGGCCGCGTTATCGACCGGCGCCTGGCTCGGCGACACCACGGCGCTGTTGGCCGAAGTGGCGGCCGGCGCCGCGCTGTTAGCGGCGCTCTGCGCGGGCGCGGTGCTGGACGGCTGGCTGGCGGCAGGCGCCGCCGCGCTGGCGTCCGCGCTGTTGGTTTCGTCCGGCGCGGCAGGCGCCGCCGGCTCGTCG